>JAKACN010000152.1 GCA_021821365.1 Pseudomonadota bacterium
GAATGCCGCTCACCATGCCCATGTTGACGAAGGCATAGGTGAAGAAAATCATGGTGATCGCGCCGGCCAGCAGGCGGGTGAATACCGTCGGCGCGTTGGCGGCAATGAGCAGGCCGCGCCCGATCAGGAGCAGGTACAGCACCACAAGAATCAGGTTGCCGATCAGGCCGAACTCCTCGGAAAACACGGCAAAGATGAAGTCGGTGGTACGCTCGGGGATGAATTCGAGGTGCGCCTGCGTCCCCTTCAGCCAGCCCTTTCCGGTGATGCCGCCGGAACCGATCGCGATGGTCGACTGGATGATGTGGAAACCTTTGCCGAGCGGATCGGTGGTCGGATCGATCAGCGTCATGATGCGTTCGCGCTGGTAATCGTGCAGCAGCGACCACACCACCGGCAGGCTGGCAGCAGCCGCGAGGAATAGTCCGATCAGCACCTTCCACGACAGGCCGGCGAGGAAGATCACGTAGAAACCGGCCGCGACCACGAGGATGGCGGTGCCGAGATCGGGTTGCTTGGCGATCAGCCCGACCGGAATCACGAGCAGCAGCCCGGCCACCACGAACTCATGCCAGCGCAGCATGCCTTCGCGCTTCTGGAAAAACCAGGCGAGCATCAGCGGCACCGCGATCTTCAGGATTTCGGATGGCTGGATCACGACGCCGATATTGACCCAGCGGCGCGCGCCTTTCTTCACGATGCCGAAGGTGGCGACCGCGATCAGCAGGGCAACCCCAACCGAATAGGCCGGAACGGCGAAGCGCATCAGCGTCTGCGGCGGCAGGATGGCCGCGATCCACATGATGACGAACGAAATCAGGATATTGCGCATGTGGTCTTCGAAACGCCCGGCGAAGTCGTAGCCGGCCGAATACATGGTCACCGTGCTGACGCACAGGATCAGGAAGACAATCAATGCCAGCGGTCCGTCGAAGACCGTCAGGTATTGCTTGATCATCGGCCAGATCGGCCGGCGTTCGGTCAGATCGATGCTTGCCATCAGTCCTGGTTTCCTCTGGTTTCCGCGCCCGCTTTCGGACCGCCGACCGACTCCGAGTCGGCCTTCAGTTCCGCCACCGGACGCGCGTCGGCCTCGTCGGATTTCTCGGCCGGTACAGCGGGCTTGTCCTTGTCGTCGGGCCGCTTGCCCAACAGGTAGTAATCGAGTGCCTTGCGCACGATCGGGGCTGCGGTGGCCGCGCCAAAGCCGCCGTTCTCGACGATGATCGCAATCGCGATCTTCGGGTTGTCCGCCGGCGCGAAGGCCGTGTACAGCGAGTGGTCTCGATGTCGTTCCTCGACCTTTTTCGCGTCGTATTTTTCATTCTTCTTGATGCCCACCACCTGCGCGGTACCCGTCTTGCCGCCCGAAATATAGCCCGCGCCGGCAAATGCCCGCGCCGACGTGCCTTCGCGCGTCACGCCCACCATCGCATTCTTGATGAAGTCGATGTTCTGCTGCTTGAGGTTGATGCGGTAGCTTTCCTTGGGCACCGTCAGGGTGCGCTCCTTGGTGACGCCGTTCTCGACAATCTTCACCAGGTGCGGCTTCATTACGACGCCGTTGTTGGCGAGCGTGGCGATCGCGTGCGCCATCTGCAGGGGCGTAAATGAATTGTAGCCCTGGCCGATGCCGAGCGAGATCGTCTCGCCGGCATACCACTTCCTTTGCTCCGGCCGCTTGTAGGCATTGCGCTTCCACGCGGTCGACGGCAGCACGCCCTGGCGCTCGTGTTCCAGATCGATGCCGGTCAACTGGCCGAAGCCGAACTGTTTCATGAAGTCGTGAATGGCGTCGACGCCGATGTCATTGGCCAGCATGTAGTAATACGTGTCGCAGGACTGCACGATCGACTTGTACATATCGACGCTTCCGTGTCCGCCTTCCTTGTCGTCACGGAACTTGTGATTGCCGAACCAGAAAAAGCCCGGATCGTGCACCACCTGGTTCGGCGTGCGCTTGCCAAGCTCCAGCGCCGCCAGGGCCATGAAGGGTTTGTAGGTGGAGCCGGGCGGGTAGCTGCCGATCAGCGGGCGGTTCAGGAGCGGCCGGTCGATCGAGGTGTTCAGTTCTTCCCAGCTCTTCGGGTCGATGCCTTCCACGAACAGGTTGGGATCGAAGGTCGGCTTGGACACATAGGCCAGCACATCGCCGGTCGACGGCTCGATCGCCACCAGCGCGCCGCGACGGTCGCCGAAGGCTTCCTCGATGACCTTCTGCAGTTCGATATCGATCGACAGGATCAGGTTGTTGCCGGGAGTGGCCGGCGTGCGCGACAGGGTCCGCACAGCGCGTCCGCCTGCCGAGACCTCCACCTCTTCATAGCCGGTGTTGCCATGCAGGACTTCTTCATACTTCTTTTCCAGGCCTTCCTTGCCGATGTAATCCGTGCCGGCGTAGTTGGCCGAATCTTCCATGTCCTCGATGCGCTCGGCGTCGCGCTGGCTGATGCGGCCAATGTAGCCGATCACGTGCGACGCGGTTTCGCCCAGCGGATACTGGCGAAACAGTCGTGCCTGGATTTCGACGCCGGGGAAGCGATAGCGCTGCGCCGTAAAGCGCGCCACCTCTTCGTCGGTCAGTCGCGTGCGGATAGGCACGCTCTCGAAGTTCTTGGCCTCCTCCTGCAGGCGACGAAAGCGGCGGCGGTCCTTGGGCTGAATGTCCACCAGCGTGGAAAGGCTGTCGATCACCTGGTCCAGCGGCTCCTGGATCTTGGATGGCGTGATCTCCAGCGTGTAGGCGGAGAAATTGCGTGCCAGCACCACGCCGTTGCGGTCGAGGATAAGGCCGCGATTGGGCACCACCGGCACCACGGAAATCCGGTTGTCCTCGGCCTGGCTGGCGTAGTCCTTGTACCTGACCATCTGCAACCACAGGAAGCGCGTCGCCAGCAATCCGAAACAGATGAGCACGAACACCCCGGCTACCGACAGGCGCAGCCGGAACAGGTGTATCTCGCGTTCGGTATTCTTAAACTCGGTCATGTTCAGTCATTACGCTCCGCTCGCCCGCATGCGGGTAAGGGAAAAGGAATAGGCGCCCGAAAAGCGCTGCTCTCTGCGGTCTCCAGGATCGTGGATATGCCGCTTCAGATCGGGCGCGTTTCATCGCGGTCGATGGCGCGGCGCTGTGGCGCCAGCAGGACCATCGTCACCACCGGCCAGAGCGCGGCCGCGGAAATGCTCTCCAGGAAGTACAGCCAGCCGGGAAACTTGCCGCTGACCAGCAACCGGACCAGGAGTTGCACCGCCTGCATCAGAAGCAGCAACGGCAATACATGTGCGGCCTGCGTCGTCAGCCTGAACCACAGCACCCGGCGATGAATCATGATGGCGAAATAGGACAGCAGCGTGTACGACAAGGCATGCTCGCCAAGCAGGCTGGCATCGTGCACGTCCATCAGCAAGCCCATCATGAAGGCAATGCCGATGCCCACCTTGCGCGGCTGGTGAATGCTCCAGAACACCAGCACGAGCGCGACGAAATCCGGCACGCCGTACCAGTGATCCCATGGCAGCAGGTTCAACAGGAACGCGCCAATGATGCTGGTCGCAATGAACAGCGGGCTGGCCGGTAACAGAATGTACTGAGGACGATCGTTCATGGCGTCGTTGTCCTTTGCTCAACTGTCGTTTTCTGCGGCGCGGCGACCGGGCGCGCGATTGCCTGCGGCCTCCCGGCGGCCGGCCCGGCAGGCTTCTGGGCCGGTTGTGCGGTCACCGGCTTCGCGGTCGCTACCGCGGCCACGGTCGGTGCCGGCTTTGGCGATGTCGGCTTTGGCGATGTCGGCTTTGGCGATGTCGGCTTGGGCGATGCCGGCGCAGCCGGGACGGCCGGCTTCTGCCCGCCCGTCGCGACTACGGGTTTCAGTGCCGGCGCGCCGACCGCCTGTGGTCCTGCAGCCAGGGCCGGGGCTGCCGCAAACGGCGCAGGCGCCTTCTGGTCGCCAGCAGGAACCGCTTCGGTTTTCTGTTCCTTCGCCGGTTCCTTGAGCGGATCCCTGGGCGGTTCTTTCGCCCCCTCGGCCGGACGCTTTTTCCCAAGCCGGTCCTTCTTGTCGCGCGGCTCCTCGGCTGGCGGGCGCTGCGGGAAACTGGCTTCGGTCAGCAGGATCAGCAGCTGCCGGTTGCGGTCGATGCCGGCCAGCGGCTGGCACACGATGCGGGCAAAGGCATCGTTCGACTTGCTTTCGACCTGCACCACCTTGGCCACCGCCAGGCCTGCCGGGTAGACGCCGTCGATCCCCGAGGTGACCAGAGTGTCGCCGTTCTTGATGTCGGCATTGGCCGGCATGAAGCGCAGGTCGAGGGAACCGGAATGGCCCATGCCGTAGGCGATGCTGCGCAATCCGCTGCGCACGTCCTGCACCGGAATGGCCTGGTCCTTGTCGGTCAGCAGTGTCACTTCGGCGGTGAACGGGAATACGCGCGTGACTTGCCCCACCACGCCGACGTCATCGATCACGGGCTGCCCCGGCATGACGCCGTGCTGGCTGCCGCGGTCGAGCACGATCTTGCGCGTGAACGGGTCGCGCGCGTCGTACAGGATCTCGCTCAGGATCGACTTGACCGGCACGCGCTCGTTGGCCACCAGCAGCTTGCGCAGCTGCGCGTTCTCGGCGGCCAGCTGCTGCACCTGCTGCAGGGTGTATGCATTGGCGACCTGCCGCTCCTTCATGCGGTTGTTTTCCTTTTGCAGGGCCGACATGGAGGAGAAGTAATCGGACACCTTGTATGCGGCGTCGCGCGGCATCAATGCCACCACCTGCAGGGGATATAGCACGGTACCCATCACCTGGCGAATGGCTGTCAGTGAACGCATGCGCGAATCGGCTACCAGCAGGATCAGGGCGATCAGGGAGAAAAACACCACTTTGGCGCGTGCGGATGCGCCTTGCTTGAAGAGTGGCGGTGGACTGTATTCCATCAGGGTCTAACGTGGGTACGAGGAATGTAACGTGTCTCTGTCCGCCCGCAGGCCCCGCCTCGTCGGCAAGGCCCGCGATTGAAGCGTTGCGAGGATATTACTCGTAGGAGAAGATCGAACCGAGCTTGTCCATGCGCTCGAGCGCCATGCCGGAGCCGCGCACCACGCAGGTCAGCGGATCTTCCGCGACGATCACGGGCAGTCCGGTCTCTTCCATCAGCAGGCGGTCGAGGTCGCGCAGCAGCGCGCCGCCGCCGGTCAGCATCATGCCCTTCTCGGCGATGTCGGCGCCGAGTTCCGGCGGCGTCTGCTCCAGCGCGTTCTTGACGGCGGAGACGATGTTGTTGAGCGGATCGGTCAGCGCTTCCAGGATCTCGTTGGACGAGATCGTGAAGGAGCGCGGAATGCCTTCGGACAGGTTGCGTCCCTTGACTTCCATTTCCTTCACTTCCGAGCCCGGGAAGGCGGAACCGATTTCCTTCTTGATCAGCTCGGCGGTCTGTTCGCCGATCAGCATGCCGTAGTTGCGGCGGATGTAGTTGACGATGGCTTCGTCGAACTTGTCGCCGCCCACGCGCACGGAGCCCTTGTAGACCATGCCGCCCAGCGAGATGATGCCGACTTCGGTGGTGCCGCCGCCGATATCGACGACCATCGAGCCGGTCGCATCCGACACCGGCAGGCCGGCGCCGATCGCGGCAGCCATCGGCTCTTCGATCAGGTAGACCTGCGAAGCGCCTGCACCGAGTGCGGATTCGCGGATTGCGCGGCGTTCCACTTGCGTCGAACCGCAGGGCACGCAGATGATGATACGCGGGGAAGGCTTGAACAGTTTGGAGTCGTGCACCATGCGGATGAACTGCTTGAGCATCTGCTCGGTGACGGTGAAGTCGGCGATCACGCCGTCCTTCATCGGGCGGATCGCTTCGATGTTGCCCGGCACCTTGCCCAGCATCTGCTTGGCTTCCTTGCCAACGGCCTGGATCGTCTTCTTGCCGTTGGGGCCGCCCTGCTGGCGAATCGCCACCACCGAGGGTTCGTCCAGCACGATGCCCATGTTACGCACGTAGATCAGCGTGTTGGCCGTGCCCAGATCGATCGCCAGGTCGTTAGAGAAATAACTGCGTAAAAATCCAAACATGTATTGTCCTGATGCGCAATGTGGCGCGCTTAAACATTAGAAGTTAAAACCGGCCTTCCTGCGGCGGCTCAAACGCTTCGGCGCCAGCGAGGTATTAACCCGACATTCTACCTTATAATTTAGCTGAAATTAGTCGACGGCAACTCCAAAAATGCGGCGTAAACACAAGGCGTTTCAAGCGTTTCGACAAGTTTTTGCCAGAACCAAAACACCCTTTGCTTTTTAAGAATACAGACCGTCAACGGCTGTCCAAACTACCCTATCATGTCACTCGACCTCTCCGATGTTAAGCGCCTTGCACGCCTGGCGCAGCTCGACCTGAACGAAGAACAGGCCGGCCAAACCCTCGACAAGCTCAACGGGATTTTTTCCCTGGTTGAACAGATGCGTGCCGTCGATACCAGCGACGTGGAACCCCTGAATCATCCGATCGCGGCCCACCAGGACGACGTTGCCCTGCGTCTGCGCGATGACGCGGTCACCGAGCCGAACCGCCGCGACGCGTACCAGCAGGTCGCCCCGGAAACCCAGGACGGCTTGTACCTTGTCCCGAAAGTCATCGAATAACCTCTTTCCGTCAGTACGCCGGACAAAACGCCCAGGCCGCCATCCACCCTATGCATACCAAGACACTCAAAGAACTTTCCGCATCGCTGCATGCCAGGCAGATATCGGCTACCGAGCTGGCCAAACTGTTCCTCGAACGCATCAGGCAAAGCGATCTCAACGCCTTCGTCCATGTGGACGAGGCATTGACCCTGCAACAGGCGGCCGAAGCCGACGCCCGCATTGCAAGAAACGACACCACGCCGCTGACCGGGATCCCGATCGCACACAAGGACATTTTCGTCACACGCGACTGGCGTTCGACTGCCGGTTCGAAAATGTTGGCGAATTACATCAGCCCCTTCGATGCAACTGTCGTCGAACAGTTCCGTACGGCAGGTACTGTTACGCTCGGAAAATTGAATTGTGATGAATTTGCCATGGGTTCTTCGAATGAGAACTCATACTTCGGCCCGGTGAAGAACCCCTGGGACAAGACGGCAATTCCCGGCGGTTCCTCCGGCGGCTCGGCCGCAGCCATTGCAGCACGCCTGGCCCCGGCCGCCACTGCGACCGATACCGGCGGCTCGATCCGCCAGCCGGCCTCGTTTTGCGGCATCACAGGCATCAAGCCGACCTATGGCCGCGTCTCGCGCTTCGGCATGATCGCGTTCGCCTCCTCGCTCGATCAGGGCGGCCCGATGGCCCAAACCGCGGAAGACTGCGGCCTGCTCCTGAACGCGATGGCGGGGTTCGACGCGCGCGACTCCACCAGCCTGGAGCGCCCGGCCGAGGATTTCACCCGCGACCTCGACAAGGGGCTGCAGGGGCTGAAGATCGGCATCCCGCGTGAATATTTCGGCAAGGGACTGGCAGCCGATGTCGAGGCGGCCGTGCGCGCCGCATTGCACGAATATGAAAAGCTGGGCGCGACGCTGGTGGATATTTCATTGCCGAAAACGGAACTGTCGATCCCGGTGTATTACGTGATCGCGCCGGCGGAAGCCTCGTCCAACCTGTCGCGCTTCGACGGCGTGCGTTACGGCCATCGCGCGCAGGAATACAAGGACCTGGGCGACATGTACCGCAAGTCGCGCGCCGAAGGCTTCGGCGAGGAAGTGAAGCGCCGCATTCTTGTCGGCACCTACGTGCTGTCGCATGGTTATTACGATGCCTACTACCTGCAGGCGCAAAAGATCCGCCGCCTGATCGCGCAGGACTTCCAGGACGCGTTCCGGCAGTGCGATGTCATCATGGGCCCGGTCGCACCGACCGTCGCCTGGGATATCGGCGACAAGGCGGACGATCCGGTCGCGAATTACCTTGCCGATATCTTCACGCTGTCGACCAGCCTTGCCGGCTTGCCGGGCATGTCGATCCCCTGCGGCTTCGGCCAGGGCGACAAGAATGCAAAGCGCCCGGTCGGCCTGCAGATCATCGGCAACTATTTCGACGAAGCCCACCTGTTGAACGTCGCGCATCAGTACCAGTGCGCGACCGACTGGCATCAGCGCAAGCCGGAAAGCGTATGACGATGCCGCGCCGCGCCGCCATGCTGATGCTGCTCTGCCTGGCAGGCAGCGCGATCGCGCAGCAGCTGGACACGCGTTTTTCCTGCAGCGCGGAACGCGACGAAGATGGCGAAGCGGCGACCTACGCGGACACGGCCGAATTCCGGTTGAACGGGAATCGCATCGAGGCGTTTGCCTGGGAGTCGTCCCTGTTCCGCAGCACGCACGGCTTCGACTGCAGCATCGATCAGAGCGACGGCCTGCTCGCCGAAGTCAGGGCCGAGCGGGAAAGGACGACGTGGCGCATTTCATTGACTGATGCCCACGCAGCGCGTGAACGTCGCGGATACAGATTCGATCGCGGCATGAATTGCACGATCCGGCTGGAGCGCGAAGGCGACACCCTGACGGTAAAGCCGAGCTGCCCCGCGCTGTGCGGGTCGCGCAGCAATTTCACGGCGCTGTCGGTGGATTTAAAGTCCGGCAAGTGCCGTTATGAAGAATAAGTGAGGACACTACTATGCAGTGGGAAGTCGTAATCGGTTTCGAGACACACGCTCAACTCTCGACCCAATCGAAAATTTTCAGCGGCGCATCGACCCGTTTCGGCGCCGAGCCGAACACGCAGGCCAGCCCGGTCGACCTGGCGCTGCCTGGCGTATTGCCGGTGCTGAACAAGGGCGCGGTGGAACGCGCGATCCAGTTCGGCGTGGCGGTAGGCGCAACCGTGGCGCCGCGTTCGATCTTCGCGCGCAAGAATTATTTCTACCCTGATCTGCCCAAGGGCTACCAGATCAGCCAGTACGAAATACCGGTCGTGCAAGGCGGCACGCTTTCCTTCCTGCTGGAAAAGGACGGCAAGACGGAAATGAAGACCATACGCCTGACCCGCGCGCACCTGGAAGAAGACGCCGGCAAGTCCTTGCATGAGGATTATCACGGCATGACCGGCATCGACCTCAATCGCGCCGGCACGCCGCTGCTGGAAATCGTCACGGAGCCGGACATGCGCAGCGCGGCCGAAGCAGTCGCCTATGCGAAGGCGCTGCATTCGCTGGTGGTGTGGCTCGGCATCTGCGACGGCAACATGCAGGAAGGCTCGTTCCGCTGCGACGCCAACGTGTCGGTGCGCCCGATGGGCCAGAAAGAATATGGCACCCGCTGCGAGATCAAGAACCTGAATTCCTTCCGCTTTCTGGAAGAGGCAATCAATTTCGAAGTGCGCCGCCAGATCGAGCTGATCGAGGACGGCGGCACGGTGGTGCAGGAAACCCGCCTGTACGACCCGGATCGCAAGGAAACGCGCTCCATGCGCAGCAAGGAAGAGGCGGCGGATTACCGCTACTTCCCCGATCCGGACCTGCCGCCGCTGGTGATTGCGCAGGAATGGATCGAGCGCGTCAAGGCGTCGATGCCGGAGCTGCCGGGCGCGATGCGCGAGCGCTTCGTGAAAGACTATGGCTTGCCGGAATATGACGCGGCGGTCCTGACGCAATCCAAGGCCATGGCGGCTTATTTCGAAGGGGTGGTTGTCAAGGCAGGCAAGGAGCAGGCAAAACCCGCTGCGAACTGGCTGATGGGCGACGTCTCCTCCACGCTCAATCGCGAGGGCGTCGATATTGCCGATTCGCCGGTGAAGGCGGAACAGCTTGCCGTTCTGCTGCAGCGCATTGCCGACGGCACGATCTCCAACAAGATTGCCAAGGAAGTGTTCGCGGGCATGTGGGAAGCGCCGTCCGACAAGCCGACGCTGGCCGACGACATCATCGAAGCCAAAGGCCTGAAGCAGATCTCCGACAGCGGCGCGCTGGAGAAGATCGTGGACGAAGTGCTGGCCGCGAACGCCAAGTCGGTCGAAGAGTACCGCGCCGGCAAGGAGAAGGCGTTCAACGCGATCATCGGCCAGGCGATGAAAGCGACCAGGGGCAAGGCCAACCCGGCGCAGCTGACCGATTTGTTGAAGAAGAAGCTGGCGGGCTGAGCGCGTCCTGGCGGCGCTTCACCTGCCTGTCCGCCGGGCAGCGATCAGGATTGAGCGGGCGGGCGACGCGCCGCCCTTGCTCCTTCCATGACGGCCGCTGCCGCGCGTTCCACGTCTTCAACCGCAATGTCGAGGCGGGCCTCGGCTTTCTTCTTGCCTAGGCCCAGCCTGCTCGTCATGCTCGACAGCGTGCTTTCGACAATCCGCCGGAATTCGTTGTCACGCATGCATAAGAGGGCGACGCCGGCCGATATGACGCCGGTCGATACCAGCGCGCTCACCACCTCCTCGACCACGGCGGTCCCCACGCCTTTACCGTTGACCGCCTGCTTGGCGGCCGCCGTTCCTCCGATATTGAAACCCAGGGAAATCAGGATGGATGACGTCGTCGCAAAAAGCCCCGAGACCACGGCGCGCTCCTGGAATTCTTCTTTCACCGATGCATTTTGGCTATAGATGTGCTTCTCGACTCTGCCGAGGTAGTGGCTCGCCGCGGTCAGCGCCGCACCGAATGTGAAACTGCCGCCGGCTTGTGCCCCCGCCGATATCCCGGCCGGCTTCATGGTCTGGCCTATATCGCTATGTCTGATGGCCGCAGAAACCACGTTGACCAGCAGATTGACCGCAGCGATGGTGATCGTTGGAGGCACCTCCCCTGCGAAGTTGGCTGCAAGTTTCCGGGCAAGGCCGATATCGCGGCGGGTATTGGTGCGCACCGGATGATTTCCGCCACCGCGAGAGGTTTCATCAGCTGGCGCCTGCCCGCTGCCGGCTCCTTGGGCGTTGCCGTGGGAAGCGGCATGGGTGACAAGTTCGATGGCACCGGGAGAATGACTTGCTCCTGTCGATGGCACGGTCATACTGGCTCGCTTTCCCGGCGGCCTGGCCGCCTGTAACAGTAACCTCCATGGGTAGCCGCCACAAGCCGCCCGGTTCCAACTCCCGTCGCGGCGGACCCTTACACGCCGTAGCGATCGCGATAGGCGCTCACCGCCTCCTTGTATCTGGCCAGTTCAGCCCCCGCTCCCGCCTGCGAAATATAGTGCAGCAGGTCGTTCAGGTTACCGATCGATACCACCGGCATGCCGTAAGCTCGCGTCACTTCCTGCACCGCCGAGTGTTCCGACAGGGCACCGTCCTTGCCCGAGCGCTCCATCCGATCGAGCGCGATCAGCACCGCGCAGGGCGTGGCGCCGGCTGCGCGGATCATGTCCACCGACTCGCGCACCGAGGTGCCGGCCGAGATCACGTCGTCGATGATCACCACCCTGCCCTGCAATTTGGCGCCGACGATCGTGCCGCCTTCGCCATGATCCTTCGCCTCCTTGCGGTTGTAGGCAAATGGCACGTTGCGTCCCTTGTTGGCCAGCGCGATCGCGGTGGCGGCGGCGAGCGTGATGCCCTTGTAGGCGGGGCCGAACAGCATGTCGAATTCGATGCCGGAATCGAGCAGGGCCTGCGCATAGAAGTCGGCCAGTTTCGCCAGCGTTCCGCCCTCGTTGAACAGGCCGGCATTGAAGAAGTACGGCGAATTGCGGCCGGCCTTGGTGACGAATTCGCCGAAGCGCAGCACGCCGGCGTTGACGGAGAATGCGATGAATTCCTGACTGAGCTTGCTCAAGATTGCCTCGATAGGTAAATGAATGACAATGCCGGCCTTGCCGGATCAAGCCGAGATTGTAAGCCCTTCTCATGCAAAATCCCGGGCGGCTCGTCTATCCTAGG
>JAKACN010000153.1 GCA_021821365.1 Pseudomonadota bacterium
GCACAGCGCACACTCGCCATGTTCAATGAACTGGAGATGGCGCAAGCGTGGCTAGGGCCAGCAGCGACGGAGCCGGGGAAATGACACAGAAAGCAATCTGTCCACGAAAAACACGAAAAGCACGAAAAACTTCCTTGAACACTTTCGTGTCTTTTGTGTTTATCGTGGACAACGGGGTTTGAAAAAATGAAATACATCGCTGAATATCGAGACGGCGAGATGGCGCAGAAGATCGCGGCGCGCATCCGTGCGGAAGCGAATCCGTCATGGCGCTACAGCTTCATGGAATTCTGCGGCGGTCATACGCATGCCATTTCGCGCTATGGCGTGAGCGAACTGCTGCCGAACAATGTGCGCATGATCCACGGACCCGGCTGCCCGGTGTGCGTGCTGCCTATCGGCCGCATCGACCATGCGATCAAGCTCGCGCTGGAACACAACGCCATCGTCTGCACCTACGGCGACACCATGCGCGTGCCGGCCTCCGACGGCCTGTCGCTGATCAAGGCCAAGGCGCGCGGCGCGGACATCCGCATGGTGTATTCCGCCGCCGACGCATTGAAGACCGCCATCGACAACCCGGAGCGCGAAGTGGTGTTCTTCGCCATCGGGTTCGAAACCACCACGCCGCCGACGGCCATCGTGCTGCGCGAGGCGGCGGCGCGCAAGGTGCGCAATTTCAGCGTGCTGTGCTGCCATGTGCTCACGCCGTCGGCCATCACGCACATCCTCGAATCACCCGAGGTGCGCGACTACGGCACGGTGCCGATCGACGGCTTCATCGGGCCTGCGCATGTGAGCATCGTGATCGGCTCGGGTCCGTATGAACATTTCGCGGAGGAATACCGCAAGCCCGTCGTGGTCGCCGGCTTCGAGCCGCTGGACGTGATCCAGGCGATCCTGATGCTGGTGCGCCAGGTCAACGAAGGCCGCTCGGAAGTGGAAAACGAATTCATGCGTGCCGTCACGATAGAGGGCAACCTCACCGCGCAGACGCTGGTGTCGGAAGTGTTCGAACTGCGCACTACCTTCGAGTGGCGCGGGCTGGGCGAAGTGCCGTACAGCGCATTGCGCATTCGGCCGGCCTACGCGCGCTATGACGCCGAGAGGAAATTCGGGCTGGCCTATCGCCCGGTCGCCGACAACAAGGCCTGCGAATGCGGCGCCATCTTGCGCGGCGTGAAAGGCCCGACCGACTGCAAGCTGTTCGGTACCGTCTGCACGCCGGAGAACCCGATGGGCTCCTGCATGGTGTCGAGCGAAGGCGCCTGCGCCGCGCATTACTCGTACGGCCGATTCAAGGATATTCCGGTGGTGACTGCATGAATGGAACTGTGAAAAAGAATTACATCCGTCCGCTCGATCTCAAGAATGGACGCATCGACATGGGACACGGCGCGGGAGGGCGTGCCTCGGCGCAACTGATCGAGGAATTGTTCGTCGCCGCTTTCGACAATGAATGGCTGCGCCAGGGCAATGACGGCGCGCGCATGGACATGCTAGCGGGGCGCATGGTGATGGCCACCGACGCACACGTCGTGTCGCCGCTGTTCTTCCCGGGCGGTGACATCGGCTGCCTGTCGGTGCACGGCACGATCAACGACGTGGCGATGAACGGCGCAAGGCCGCTCTATCTGTCCGCCAGTTTCATCATCGAGGAAGGCTTCGCGCTCTCCGAGCTGAAGCGCATCGTCGAATCGATGGCGCATGCGTCGCGCGAAGCGGGCGTGCCGGTCGTCACGGGCGATACGAAGGTGGTTGAGCGCGGCAAAGGCGACGGCGTGTTCATCAGCACGACCGGTGTCGGCGTGGTGCCGCCGGGCATCGACATCGACGGCGCGAACGCGAAGCCGGGCAATGCGATCATCGTCTCCGGCCATATCGGGAGCCACGGCGTGGCCATCATGTCGAAGCGCGAATCGCTTGCCTTCGACACCGAGATCCTGTCCGACACCGCCGCCTTGCACGGACTGGTGGCGGACATGCTGGCCGCGATGCCGCGCGTGCATGTGCTGCGCGATCCCACGCGCGGCGGCCTCGCCACGACGCTCAATGAAAT
Source organism: Pseudomonadota bacterium (assembly GCA_021821365.1). Classification (GTDB taxonomy): domain Bacteria; phylum Pseudomonadota; class Gammaproteobacteria; order Burkholderiales; family Burkholderiaceae_D; genus Noviherbaspirillum. The sequence continues at coordinate 2,060 of JAKACN010000153.1, forward strand.
CGCGAAGCAGTCCGGCGTCGGCATGTTGCTCGACGAAGCTGCGATTCCTGTGCTGCCGCAGGTGGAAGCGGCCTGCGAATTCCTCGGCCTCGATCCGCTCTACGTCGCGAACGAAGGCAAGCTGATCGCCATTTGCCCCGAGCAGGACGCCGACGTACTGCTCGCCGCGATGCGCGCGCATCCGCTCGGCAAGGATGCAGTACGCATCGGCACCGTGATCGAGGATACGCACGGCTTCGTGCAGATGAAAACCCGCTTCGGTGGCCGGCGCGTGGTCGATTGGCTGTCGGGCGAACAACTGCCACGCATCTGCTGAACCGATCATGCGCATTCTTTTCATTTCCCACAGTTTCAACAGCCTCACCCAGCGCCTGTTCGTCGAATTGCGCGCGCGCGGCCACGAGGTATCGATCGAGCTGGACATCGCGGATTCCGTCAGCGAAGAGGCGGTCGCCATGTTCCGACCCGACCTGATCGTCGCGCCTTTCCTGAAACGCGCGGTGCCTGCGTCGATCTGGCAGAACCACGTCTGCCTGATCGTGCATCCCGGCATCGTCGGCGACCGCGGCCCTTCGGCGCTCGACTGGGCGATCCTGAATCGCGAACCGGTTTGGGGCGTGACTGTGCTGCAGGCCAATGCCGAGATGGACGCGGGCGATATCTGGGCCACCGCCACCTTTCCGATGCGGGTTGCCATGAAGAGCAGCCTGTATCGCAACGAAGTGACAAATGCTGCTGTCGCCGCCGTGCTGGAAGCCATCGGCAAGTTCGAACGCGACGAGTGGCCCATTCCGCTGGCCGAGGCCGGCAAAATACATGGACAAATGCATGGGCAATTGCGTCCGCTTTTGCGCCAGGAACAACGCCGCATCGACTGGCAGAACGACGACACCGCCACCGTGCTGGCGAAGATCCACGGCGGCGACGGCTTTCCGGGCGTGCTCGACAGCCTGTTCGGCACGCCATGCTACCTGTACGACGCCCACCCCGTTACGGCGATAGCGCTGGCGGCAACTCAGGGGCGCGCCGGTGATGTGGTCGCGCGACGCGACGAGGCGGTGCTGCGCCGCACGCGCGACGGTGGCGTGTGGATCGGTCACACACGTCGTGCGCCCGGCGCTGACGATCTCGACAAGATGCTCAAGTTGCCGGTCGCGGTAGCCTTTCCCGCCGAAACCGCCGCCCTGCCGGAGCTGCCGGTGTCGCTGCAGCGCCCCGAGGAAGAATGGGGCGAGCTGCGCTATCGGGAGGAGGGCGCGGTCGGCTATCTGTCTTTCGATTTCTACAATGGCGCGATGTCCACCGCACAATGCCGCCGCCTGCGTGAAGCGGTGCTGCAGGCAAGGAAGCGGCCGACGCGCGTGCTGGTGCTGCTGGGCGGTGACGATTTCTTCAGCAACGGCATCCACCTGAACTGCATCGAAGCGGCGGCGCACAGGCCGGACGAGAGTGCTGCCGACGAGTCATGGCACAACATCAATGCCATGGACGATCTCGCGCTGGAAATCCTGACCGCTACCGATCAGATCGCGATCGCCGCCATGCGCGGCAATGCTGGCGCGGGCGGCGCGTTCCTTGCGCTGGCGGCCGACCTGGTCTGGGCGCATGAGGGCGTGCTGCTCAATCCTCATTACAAGAACATGGGCAACCTGTACGGTTCCGAATACTGGACCTACCTGCTGCCGCGCCGCGTGGGCGCCGAACAGGCGCGCGCCATCACGCAGAACCGGCTGCCGATCTCGGCGGCGCAGGCGGCACAGCAAGGGCTCATCGATGCCGCGTTCGGCCGCGATGCCGGCAGTTTCCTGCGAGAGGTGAAACGTCGCGCGCAGGCGCTGGCGGAGTCGGACGATTACGCGGCGCGGCTCGCGGCCAAGCGCGAGCGGCGCGCCGCCGACGAGGCCGCCAAACCGCTGCAAGCCTACCGCGAGGAAGAACTCGCGAGGATGCGCCGTAATTTTTACGGATTCGATCCCAGTTATCACGTCGCGCGCTATCACTTCGTGCACAAGATGCCGCATGCGTGGACACCGCGACACCTCGCCCTCCACCGCTGAGTTGATCCCCTGAGTTAATCCCATGAACGCCGCCCATCCCACCACCTTGCCGACCGTCCTTGTCATCGACGACGAACCGCGCTCGCAGGATGCGATCCGTCGCACGCTCGAAGAGGACTTCAACGTCATCACCGCCGGCGCGGCCGACGACGGGCGCGATCTGATGGAGCGCTATCACGTGTCCGTGATCCTGTGCGACCAGCGCATGCCCGGCACGACCGGCGTACAGTTTCTGAAGGAAGTGCGTGAACGCTGGCCGGACGTGGTGCGCATCATCATATCCGGCTACACCGATTCCGAGGACATCATCGAAGGCATCAACGAGGCGGGCATTTACCAATACCTGCTCAAGCCCTGGCTGCCCGACCATCTGCTGGAAACCGTGCGCCGCGCCGTCGAGGCGCAGAGCCTGCAGTCCGACATGCATCGCCTGAACATCGAACTGCGCAACAGCACGCCGGTGCTGCGCGCGCGTGCCGCCGAGAAGCAGGCCAGCGTGCGCGATGCCTTCGACTTCAGCCGTATCGTGCGCGCATCCGGCAGCCCGATGGACCAGGTATGCGAGATTGCCGCGCGCATTGCACGTTACGACATCTCGGTGCTGGTGCTCGGCGAATCCGGCAGCGGCAAGGAACTGCTGGCGCGCGCCATGCATTACGCCAGCCCGCGCGCCGCGCGCGCTTTCGTGATGGAGAACTGCGCGGCGATGTCGGAAACTTTGCTCGAATCGGAACTGTTCGGCCACAAGCGCGGCTCGTTCACCGGCGCCTACGAAGATCATGTCGGCCTGTTCCAGCGCGCCGACGGCGGCACGGTGTTCCTCGACGAGATCGGCGATACCTCGCCCGGGTTCCAGGTCAAGCTGCTGCGCGTGCTGCAGGAAGGCGAGGTGCGCCCGGTCGGCGCGACGCGCGCGATTCCCGTCAACGTGCGCGTGATCGCCGCGACGCATCGCAATCTCGAAGACGACGTCCACGCCGGGCGCTTCCGCCAGGATTTGTACTATCGCCTCGCCGGCATGACGATGGCGATCCCGCCGCTGCGCGAACGTCCAGGCGATGTGCCGCCGATTGCCGAATCGCTGCTGCAGCAGGCCGCGCGCGAACTCGGCAAGCCGATCGAACGTTTCGCCGCCGAGGCACTGGCGAGCATGGTTTCTTATCCGTGGCCCGGCAATATCCGCGAATTGCGCAACGAGATCTACCGCGCCGTCGCGCTCAGCGAAGGCAGCGAGGTCGGCGCGCGCGCCTTCTCCAGCAAGGTGCTGCAAGGCCAGCCTGGCACGGCAGCCATTCACGGAAGCAGCGCGCCGGGCTATCCCGGCATGCCGCAATCCGGCACGCTGCAGGAGCGGCTCGACGCCATTGAGGCGGTGATCCTGAAAGAGACATTGCTGCGCTACCGCTGGAACAAGACGCATGCGTCGAAGGAACTTGGCTTGTCGCGGGTGGGCCTGCGCAGCAAGCTGTTGCGTTTCGGGCTGGAGGAGAAATGATGCGGCGCGATCCCTTTCCCGACCGGCGCCCCGGCTTCAATGTGTTGTGGCTGCAATCCGGCGGCTGCGGCGGCTGCACCATGTCGCTGCTGTGCACCGACACGGCGGATTTCTTCGGCTCACTCACCGACGCGGGCATCAAGCTGCTGTGGCATCCCTCGCTGTCGCTGGAAAGCGGTGCCGACACCTTGCAGATCCTGCGCGCCTGTCTCGATCGTGAGATACCGTTGAATGCCCTGTGCGTGGAAGGCGCGCTGCTGCGCGGGCCGGGCGGAACGGGACGCTTCCACCTGCTCTCCGGCACCGCGAAGCCGATGATCGCCTGGGTGCGCGAACTTGCCGCCGTCGCCGATTATGCAATCGCCGTCGGAAGCTGCGCGGCGTATGGCGGCATCACCGCCGGCGGCGTCAATCCGACTGATGCCTGCGGCCTGCAGTACGAGGGCGACCGCATCGGCGGGCTGCTCGGCGCGCACTACCGCGCCCGCTCCGGCCTGCCCGTCATCAACGTTGCCGGCTGCCCCACGCATCCGCAGTGGGTGATCGAAACCTTGATGGCACTCGCCGCCGATCAATTCGACGCCAGCCAGATCGACGCGCTTGGTCGTCCGCGCTTCTATGCCGACCGCCTGGTGCACCACGGCTGCACGCGCAACGAGTTTTATGAATTCAAGGCCAGCGCCGCCAAGCCGTCCGACCTCGGTTGCCTGATGGAGAACATGGGATGCAAGGGCACGCAAGCGCATGCCGATTGCGGCGCACGCCCGTGGAACGGCGAAGGTTCCTGCCTGCGCGGCGGCTATGCCTGCATCAGCTGCACCGAACCCGGCTTCGAGGAACCGGGCCATCCCTTCCACGTCACCCCGAAGATCGCCGGCATTCCCATCGGTCTGCCGTCCGACATGCCGAAGGCCTGGTTCGTCGCCTTGTCCTCGCTGTCGAAATCTGCCACGCCGAAACGCGTGAGGGACAATGCCCGCGTCGACCATCAGGTCGTCAACCCCGCGATCCGCAAGACGAGACTGAAATGAGGAACGCATGTCCCGCCTGATCGTCGGACCTTTCAACCGTGTCGAGGGCGACCTCGAAGTGCAGCTCGATGTCGCGGATGGCGTCGTGCGTTCTGCGCGCGTGAATGCGCCCATGTATCGCGGCTTCGAGCAGATCCTGCAGCAGAAGCATCCCTTCGACGCCATGGTCTACGTGCCGCGCATCTGCGGCATCTGTTCCGTGTCGCAGTCCGTCGCCGCTTCGCGCGCGCTGGCCGATGCCATGCAGGTCGCGCCTCCGCCGAACGGGCTGATTGTGACCAACCTGATGCTCGCCGCGGAAAACCTGGCCGACCATCTCAGCCATTTCTACCTGTTTTTCATGCCCGACTTCGCGCGCCCCGCCTATGCAAACATGCCGTGGCATGAGCAGGTGCGGCAGCGCTTTGCTGCGCAGCAGGGCGAGCACGCAAGGCAGGCCGTTGCGGCGCGCCAGCGCTGGTTCACGCTGCTCGGCACGCTCGGCGGGAAATGGCCGCACACGCAATCGATCCACCCCGGCGGCTCGGCGCGCGCCATCGACGCGGCGGAGCGGATCCGCATGCTGGCGCGCATCCGTGAATTCCGCGCCTTCCTCGAACGTACCCTGTTCGCCGCGCCGCTGGAACAGATTGCCGCGCTCGACAGCGAAGCCGCGTTGCGGGAGTGGCATGCCAGCGCCGCCCCCGATGCGGGCGACTTCCGTCTTTTCATCACGCTCGCGCAGGATGCCGGACTCGACCGGCTGGGGCAGGGTCCGGGCTATTACTTGTCCTACGGCGCCTATCCGCACGATGACGGCACGATGCGTTTCGCACGCGGCGTCTGGGATGCGATGCAGCAGGCCGCGCATCCGCTGGACATCGCTACGGTGGAAGAAGATGCCACGCGCGCATGGCTATCGGACCAGGGCGGCCCGCGCCATCCACGCGAGGGCCTGACGTTGCCGGTGCCCGACAAGCCTGACGCCTACACCTGGAACAAGGCGCCGCGCCTTGGCGGCCGCGTACTGGAAACCGGCGCACTGGCCCGCCAATTGGTGCAAGGTCATCCGCTGGTGCGCGATGTCGCGTCGCGGTGCGGCGGCACGGTCTACACTCGCGTGCTGGCGCGCCTGCTGGAACTCTCGCTGGTGATTCCAGCGATGGAAAAATGGCTGGGCGCAATCCGTATCGGCGACCCCTATTTCACCGATGCACCCTTGCCGGATCATGCGCAGGGCTGCGGCCTTGGCGAGGCGGCGCGAGGCAGTCTCGGCCACTGGATCGCGATCCGCGACGGAAAGATATTGAACTACCAGATCGTCGCACCGACCTCCTGGAATTTCTCCCCGCGCGATGCGCAAGGCGTCCCCGGCGCGCTCGAAGCGGCGCTGGTTGGCGCCCCGGTACGCGAAGGCGAAGACACACCTGTCGCCGTGCAGCACATCGTGCGCTCGTTCGACCCCTGCATGGTATGCACTGTGCATTGACTATTTTTTGTCCACGAAAAACACAAAAGACACCAAAAAAGGAGAAGTCTCGTTGAAGCAGGCAACCGATAGTAGATTTTCAAATAGGCCCGCAAGGGTCTGAACTGCCGACAAGGTTTTTTCGTGTCTTTTGTGTATTTCGTGGACCCCGGTTTTTCTGAGCCATAAACCATGCCCCAGCGCAGATCGAAAACAAAATCACCGTCGCTTCCGCACATCGGCGCGCTTCCCAACCAGCCGCCGATCGAAGGGGTGGACGAAGCCACGTGGGTGGATGTGATCCACAAGATGGACGAGGTGTATTCGCAACTGGTGCGCGACGAAATCGCGCTGGAAGAGAAGAACGAGGCGCTGGAGCGTTCGCAACAGTTCATCTTCAGCCTGCTGTCCGCCATGTCCGACGTGCTGATCGCGTGCAACCACCTTGGCGAGATCGAGGAAACCAATGCGGCGCTGCGCGAGCTGGTTGGCGCCAGCGAAGCGGCCCTGCATGGCATGCCGATTTACAACCTGCTGGCCGACCAGGAAAGCGTGGAGCGCGTGCGCAAGGTGATCGAGCAATCCGAGCCGCGGCGCATGGGCGAGGTCACCGAGCTGAACCTGAGCAACGCCGCGCATGGCGCTGTGCCCGTCGACGTCAATTGCACACCGCGCATCGACAGTGCCGGCCGTCACGCCGGATATGTGTTCGTGGGCCGCCCGGTGGGCGAACTCAAGCGCGCCTACCATGAATTGCGCGAGACGCACGAGGCGCTCAAACGCACGCAGCGGCAGCTCCTGCATTCGGAAAAGATGGCATCGCTCGGCCGCCTTGTCGCCGGCGTCGCGCACGAACTGAACAATCCGATCAGTTTCGTGCTCGGCAATGTGCACGCGCTCAAGCGCTACAGCGAACGCCTCGCCACCTATGTCGATGCGCTGCATCAGCACGGCGCACCGCCCGATCTGGTCGAACTGCGCAGGCAGTTGCGCATCGACCGCATTCTTGGCGATCTGCCATCGCTGATCGACGGCACCATCGAAGGCGCGCAGCGCACCGCGGACATCGTCAACGGACTCAAGCGTTTCTCCGTGGTGGACCGTGAAGAGAAGATCACGATCGATCTCGGCGGCGTGGTGAAGCGCGCCATCCACTGGGTAAAAAAGGGCACCGCGCCGGAATTCACCGTGCACTGGGAAGCCGGCGAGGCCTTGCATGTGGTCGGCAACGCAGGCCAGCTCCTGCAGGTGCTGATGAATCTGATCCAGAATGCCTACGACGCGGCAAGCGCCGCGCATGTCGCGCAGCCGCAGCTCTGGATTTCGGCCAGCATGGACACGCAGCACGTTACCCTGACGTTGCGCGATAACGGACCCGGCATTCCCGCTGAACACATGTCGCAGATATTCGACCCGTTCTTCACTACCAAGCCAGTCGGCAAGGGCACCGGGCTCGGCTTGTCGATCAGCTACGGCATTATCGAGCAGCATGGCGGCAGGATGTATGCACGCAATGCTGTGGGCGGCGGTGCGGAGTTCGTGATCGAGCTTCCCATCGCGGCGGAGCGGCGCTGACGACGTATTCTTCCTTCCGGCGCCGCTTCGGTATACTCTGCCGCTATGGAACACGCTCAAACCGACCAGTCATTCCCCGCCGCCCGCTTCATCAAGGAAATCGGTCGCGGCAGGAAGGGCGCACGCAGCATGTCGCGCGACGATGCCCGCGAACTCTATGCCGCCATGCTGGATGGCCGCGTTGCCGACCTGGAACTCGGCGCCATTGTGCTGGCGCTGCGTATCAAGGGGGAATCGGTCGACGAGATCGCGGGCTTTCTCGATGCCGCCGAAGCCTCATTCGAAAAGCTGGCTGCGCCAGAGGGCGAATACGCGCCCATCGTGATCCCCAGCTACAACGGCTCGCGCCAGATGCCGAACCTGACGCCGCTGCTGGCCTTGCTGCTTGCGCAACGCGGCGCGCCGGTGCTGATCCACGGCGTGACGCGCGACCGCGGTCGCGTCACCACGGCCGAGATTCTGCAGGCGCTCGGGTTCTCCTTCGCGCAGACCGTGCAGGAAGCGCAACAATGCTTCGCGCGCAGGATGCCGGTCTTCATGCCGATCGAAGCGCTCGCACCGCGGATGGCCCGACTGCTGGCCTTGCGGCGCATCCTCGGCGTGCGCAATTCGACGCATACGCTCGTCAAAATCCTCCAGCCCTTCGCCGGCCCGGCATTGCGCCTGACGTCCTACACGCATCCGGAATATCTCGACATGCTGAGCGCCTATTTCTCCAGCGCCGCGCCGGCAGCGCGCGGTGATGCCTTTCTGATGCGCGGCACAGAAGGCGAAACGGTTGCCAATGCAAAACGCGCGCAGCAGATCGAGTGGTTCCACGACCACACGCGCACGGTCCTGGTGCAGAAGCAGGAACCGGTCGATGAAATGCCGCCCTTGCCGTCGTCCGCAGACGCCGAAACGACGGCTGCCTGGATCAGCGAGGCGCTCCACGGAAGCCGGCCCATTCCCGAGTCGATTGCGGACCAGGCCGAACATTGTTTGCAGGTCGCGAGCCGCTTGCGGGCGAGCTGAATGAAGGACAATGAGCACATTTGCCGCTCAAGAAACCTTGTCCACAAAACACACAAAAGACACAAAAATTTTCATGAATTTTGTATTTTTTGTGGACATCCTTGCTGTTCAAGTCACGGTGCCAAACCTCTGATCTATTTAAAACGTTCAGCGAACCTGACGAAAATCAGAGACAAGACTTTCCGTGCATTCCGTGTTTTCCGTGGACATTTTTACTTTACCTCCACGCAGCCACTCCCCATTGGTTGACCGACTGGCAACAAGGCTGACAAATAGATGCACTCCGGAATGCTTGCCAGGAACTTTATTACTTGCCTGCTGACAAAAGCGAAGCTGCAGCTTCAATCCATGTCGCGGCCACGACATAAAAACCAGTAAGCAAGGGGAGTTCCCGGAAGCCGTTCGATCCACCGTTGTGCCGCGCCAGCAATACGCACCATGCGCCCACGAAGCGCATGGCCGCCGCCTTCTTCGCGTTCACCGAGGATCCCATGCGTATTCCCGGTCTCACTCCTGTACCGCAATACACACTTTCAATTCGGGAGGAACCATGTCGTGGACGCTACCGCCATTCGATATGGCGCAGCCACTGCAGTGGAATGCATTATTGTTGTTCGGCAGCCTGCTGCTGCTCGGGATGATCGGCGGGCACCTGGTCGCCAGGAATCGCTGGGTACCGCGCATCACCGGCTATCTGCTGGTGGGCATGATACTCGGCACGGGCGGCCTCGACTGGCTGTCGGGCGATCTGCTGAAACTGTCCAATTCCTTTGCCGACATCGCGCTCGCACTCGTCGCCTATCAGTTGGGCCGCTATGTCGATATCGGCTGGCTGCGTGTCGAGAAGTGGCTCGTGGCCACGGTCGTGACAGGCTCGGCCTTGTGCACGCTGTTTGTCTGGGGCGCGCTGGAGGCCATGGGTGTTGCGCGGCCGATGGCGGTGCTGGCCGGCGTGTTCGCCATTGGCACCGCGCCGGCCGTCGTCATGGTCGTGGTGCGCGAACTTGGCGCCGAAGGTCATGTCACGCGCCGTCTTGCCGCGATGACCGCCCTGAACAATTTGATGGCGCTGCTCTGTGCGTACATCGTGCTGCCGCTGGTCGCCACCGATGCCGACATTCCCTTGCAAACCTTGTTGGCAAGCACGCTG
>JAKACN010000154.1 GCA_021821365.1 Pseudomonadota bacterium
GCTCCCTGTCCGACAAGATCGGCCGCAAGCCGATCATCCTCGGCGGCTGCCTGCTTGCTGCGGCCACCTACTTCCCGATCTTCAGCGCGATGACCCACTACGCCAATCCGGCGCTGGAAACCGCGATCAAGAGCGCTCCGGTGGTCGTCGTTGCCGACCCAGCCGACTGCCAGTTCCAGTTCAACCCGACGGGCACCAAGAAGTTCACTTCTTCCTGCGACATCGTCAAGGCCAAGCTGGCCGCCGCTTCGGTGAACTACTCCAACGAAGCCGCTCCTGCCGGCACGGTGGCTTCGGTGAAGGTGGGCGACAAGCTCATCCAATCGTACAATGCCAATGCACTGCCGAAGGAAGAAGCTGCCGCCAAGGAAAAGGCTCTCTCCAAGGAACTGGGCGATGCCATCAAGGCACACGGCTATCCATCCAAGGCTGATCCGGCACAGATGAACAAGGGCATGGTCCTGTTGCTTCTCACCATCCTCGTGATCTATGTGACCATGGTGTACGGCCCGATCGCAGCCATGCTGGTCGAACTGTTCCCGACCCGCATCCGCTACACCTCCATGTCCTTGCCGTACCACATCGGCAACGGCTGGTTCGGCGGCTTGCTGCCGACCACCGCGTTCGCACTCGTTGCGTTCAAGGGCGACATTTATTACGGCCTCTGGTATCCGATCATCATTGCCCTGATGACTTTCGTCGTCGGCCTGCTGTTCATCAAGGAAACCAAGGACACTGACATCTACGCAGCAGATTAAACAGCTAATCGTCCCAGGCCTGCCTTCGGGCAATCCTGGTTTTGAAGCCGCCAGTGCTCCTGGCGGCTTTTTTTATTTTCGGCGCAGAACTTCCGCCGCACGTTCGAGCCGCTTTGGCGACCCGGATCAAGAAAATTGCAAAATGTGTATGTATTTGCTGATTTGCACTGTCCATGCCCGCCAAGTTTTGATATTGTCTGTGTGTCAATATTCTTGAGACCTGCAGAACGGCATACGGAATGTATTCCGGTAGAAAACATAGTGAAGTTCCATGACACACCGATACCGGCCAGTGCCCGCCATGATATCCCCGGACCCTTTCGCCGTTCCCGCGTTTTCCGGTCTTGCGTTCACAATCCATTCCGTTCCCGGCTGCGAGAGGGCGTCGGCGCGATGAAACTCCATCCACTACGCCTTGCGGGCACTGTCACCGGAAAAGAGATCTTCCGGATCGCTTCCGTTTGTCTGTATATCACCCTCCTCCTGCATGCGGTACTCGCCGCGTTCGTCAACAAGGTGATGCTGTCCAACCTGAGCGTTATCGCCGTCAGCATGCTCGCCACGCTGTTTTTTTCCGCTCTCGCGCGTTACCTCTGGCCGAATGCCATTGCCTATGGCCGCGGTCGCCTGCTGATCGAGTGGGCCGCCTGCATCTTCGTGATCGTCTGCCTCGCCCTTCAGCAATCCATGCCCGCCCAGCCCTTACCCTGGCTGATCGGCCTGGCTGGCGTGTTTCCTCTGGCTGTAGAAGCGTCGCTTGCCGTCGGAATGACGCTTGCGGTGACCTTCATCGAAGCGACTTTGAACATTACTCTCGGTACCCATCTGGTGGACTGGCTGCCGCAGATGTTCGCAACCGTTTTCATGGGTCTGTCCGCAGTCTTCCTTGCCGACGCCCTGACCAGCAGCGCGAAAGCCATCCAGCAGGCACACCACAACCAGCGCCGCTTCGACGCGATCGCGCGGGCCGCACGCCACGTGTTTGTCATCGCCGATGACCAGTTTCACATCAAGTTCGCCAACCGCGCGCTGCAGGAAGTCGTCGGTTACTCTCCCGAGGAAATCGACGGCGGCGCGATTCGTCCGGTCTATCATCCGGAGGACAGCGAATCCCACCGAAGAAAGCTGCGGTACTTGCGCAATACGCCGCGCAGCAGCATCTTTTCTCGGCATCGCACGCGGCACAAGGACGGGCACTGGGTATGGCTCGAAACGCGCGGCTACAACATGCTTCATGACGGCGCCATCAATGGACTGGTCTTCAGCATCGAGGACATTTCGGCACGCAAGGACGCCGAAACCAGGCTGGAAGAAGAACACGCACTGTTGCGCGCGGTGCTGGACCTGAATCCGTCCATGATCTATGCAACGGACATGGAAGGCCGATTCACCATCAGCAATCGCACTTTCCAGCAGCGCTTCGGCTATCCATCCGAACGCGCCATGTGCGGCAGGACGGTCGCCGATGTATTTCGTGCGGCCGCCTCCAGGGGCCATGAGCGTGCCGCCAATGAACTCGCGGAGCGCCTGTACCAACAGGATCTGCAGGTCGTCAGAAGCAGCGTGCCGGTGGAGGATCAGGAGATCCAATGCGGCTGGGGCAATGACCTGCGCAGCTGGTATCGCGTCAACAAGTATCCGCTGCACGATACCCATGGCGAAGCAGTCGGCATGCTGTGCATTTCGCGCGACATCACCGATCGCAAGGAATACGAAATGCGCCTGCAGCACCAGGCGCTGCATGATCCGTTGACCGGCTTGCCGAACCGTCGTTACCTGCTCAAGACAATCGCAGATGTCATTGCGCAAACCGGCGAAGCGTCGCGGCAGCTCGCCATTCTGTTTTGCGATCTCGACTTTTTCAAGAGTGTCAATGACACCCACGGCCACGACTTCGGCGACAAGTGCCTGACCGAGATTACGCGGCGCATACTCGGGGAGCTGCCGACCGACGATTTCGTCGCCCGGTTCGGCGGCAACGAATTCGTGATCCTGGCCAATGGCACGCTCGACGAGGCAAAGGTCAAGGCCGAAACCCTGCGGCAGGTCGTGTCGCAACAGCTGATGGTCGACGGTACCGTTGTGAAAATCCAGACCAGCATCGGTATCGCCCTGCTCGATCCGGATCACAAGAACCCCTCCGAACTGATTCGCGACGCCGATGCCGCCATGTACCAGGCGAAGGAACGCGGACGCAATCGCGCCGAGATCTTCGATGCCTCGCTTCAGTCGTGCAGCACCAAGCGGGCGCAAATGGACGTGGCATTGCGTTTTGCGCTGGAACGCGACGAACTGGCGCTGGTGTACCAGCCGAAGGTGTCGATTCTCAATGGTGCCGTGAAAGGCTTCGAGCTGCTGTTGCGCTGGAACAATCCGCAATACGGCGCGATCCCGCCGATGGAATTCATCCCGGTGGCGGAGAGTTCCGGGCTCGTGGTTCCGATCGGTTTGTGGGTTCTCGAAGAAGCGTGCAAGCAGTTGCGCAGCTGGCAGGACGAGTATCCGGAAATGAGTCGCTTCACCATCGCGGTCAATGTCTCGATGCGGCAGCTTCTGCAGTCCACCTTTCTGGCCGACGTGAAGGACATTCTCAGGCGCACAGGCGTCGATCCGAGCGCCATTGAACTGGAATTGACCGAAACCTCCGCCATGGCCAACCCGGTCCAGACGATCGAGACGCTCACCGTGCTGAAGGGCCTCGGATTCCGCCTTGCGCTGGACGATTTCGGCACCGGCTACTCATCGCTCTCCTACCTGCACCGCCTGCCGATCGATGTGCTGAAAATTGACAAGGCCTTTGTGCAGGGACTGGACAAGAACCCGGGCGATGCGGAAATCGTGCGCCTGATCCTGGCGCTCGCCCAGACGCTCAATCTCGATACCGTTGCGGAGGGGGTCGAGACGCGCGAAGACATGCTCCAGCTGAAGAAGATGGGCTGCTATCTCGCGCAAGGCTTCGCATTCTCGCCGCCGATTCCTGCACAGGCCGCATCGGAACTCCTGCGTACGTCGCAACATTTTCAGGTTGCGTGACAGGCTGAAGAGTCCTGCGGCACCGGGCAACCATGCATGCTCGGGTGCCCGCCTGGAAATTTTGCCCGGCACTCCCGCAACCGCCTATGGCGTCAAGGTCAACAAGCCGAGGCGGTTCCTTTCCGCATCGGGGCGCCGCATCTTCATCGGCAGATAAGCGACATCCGCCCAGCGCTGGGTAAAGTTGCTGTAAAGCGGCGAGAAAATGTTGCCCGATTCGCCGGTCGAATGGATAAAGCGCGAGTTTTCCAGGTTCGACAGATCATAGAGCGCTCGCAGGCTGGCGGCATGGCGGCTGGTGAACGGTTCCTTGTCATCCCGCAGACTGTAGCGGCCGACGTTCACGGTAAAGGTGTCCCCCGGTGTTGGCACGCGGATATCGAAGAACCTTGCCAGCATATTGACCTTGCCGAACGGGCGATGCTCCGAGCGCGCGATGTGCGCATCGCCCCATCGCCATTTCGACATCTCCGGACCATAGCGCTGCACGAGGCCAGTCAACGCCAGGTCCAGCGAAGTCGACAGCAATTCCTCGCAGGTCTGCGGCGGCGCCGATGCCGGCTTTGTCGTGTCGGCGCACCACCTGCCCTGCCCGCCCTTGTTCTTGAGGACATTCACCATGGGCTGATGCACGTTCCGCTGCTCCCAGTAATCGTTCATCAGGTCCTCGCCGAGATCATCGGCGAAGATCGCGTGCGAGGCAGTGCGCATCCATGCCGTGAAGATGAGCGGCTCCGGACGGTTGGTTGCCATCGAGCCGTTCCACCCCCTCAGAGTATCGAGGGCATCCTTGGCGCGATCAGTCTTCGGCTCGGTCTTGAGCAGGATCGGCAGCAGCTCCTGTGCTGCGAGCGACACATAATCCTTTTGCATGTCCGCGAAGCTGGTCATGCTGTGCTTCGGTTTCGCATCCAGCAACTGGTCAATGCGCAGCGCACGATACGGCAGAGTCCATTCGCTGGTCAGGAAATGCGGATAATCAGGCCCGACGATCTTCTGATTGGCCGACATGAACCGATGCGATGCGGGATTGAACTGCCGCGGCAATTCCTCGAACGGAATGAAGCCGGCCCAGTCGTAACGCGCATCCCAGCCGGGCGCAGGCGCGAGTCCTTTCAGATCGTTTTCCGGCTTGCGAATCGGCACGCGGGCCGGCGCGACGAATCCGATATTCCCATCGATGTCCGCATAGACCATGTTCTGCTGCGGCGCGCCGAAATCCTTTGCCCCTTCCAGGAATTGCTGCCAGTTCTGCGCCTTGTTGAACTTCATGCCGGCCTGCAGGGTGACGTCGTCGGGGCGCAGGGCTGTCCAGGCAAATGCAATGACATATTTCCTGGCGTCGATGGGTGCCTTGTCGACCAGCGGCAGCGCACCGGTGATGACCGGGCCATGGCGGGTCTCATTGACCTCGAACGTGACGTCCGGTTGCCCCTTGACCTTGATGGTTTCGGTTCGGGTCTTGAACTCGGACCAGCCTTCCGGCGTCTGGTACTGCTTCCGGTTGTCCGGGTTGATGCGCTCGATGTACAGATCCTGCACGTCAGGCGCGGTATTGGTAAAACCCCACGCGATCCGATCGTTGTGCCCAAGCACGACCGTAGGCATGCCAGGCAAGGTCGCGCCGATGACATTCAGGCCCGGCGCCGACAGATGCGCGAAGTACCAGAGTGCGGGTGCGGACAGCCCGAGGTGCGGATCGTTCGCCAGCAGCGGCTTTCCTGTTTCCGACAAGTCGCCGGAAACCACCCAGTTGTTCGACCCCATGCCCTCGACATAGGATGGCGGTGCGGCGGCCGCAACGGCGGTGAGCTGCCTGGCGGTGCCGGATAACTGACGGTACAGGGTGGTGTAGTCCTGCGTTGCCATGACCGGGTCGCCGGGATACGGAGGGAGAATCTCGTTGATCTGCGCCAGCGACAGCTTCTGTGCCGCGCGCATGCGCAACAGTTCCTGCGTCCAGTTCGAACCGAGATCCCAGGCCATCATGGTTTGCCAGCCGATCGAATCGACCGGTTGCCAGGGCGCGGGCGACGGCGCGCCGGACAGGATGAACTCCGGCGGCAACGGGCCGCTGCGGCTGGCGAGATAGGCATTAATGCCATGCGCATAGGCGTCGAGCGCGGCCCGCGTTTCCGGTTCGAGATTGGCCAGGATCCGTTCCGCATTGCGCCGCACGCCCAGCGTACGCAGGAAGCGATCGGTGTTGAGCGCGCTCGGCCCGAGGATTTCGGCAAGCCGGCCCGCCACGATCCGGCGGTTCATTTCCAGCTGCCACAAGCGGTCCTGCGCATGCACGAATCCCAACGCGAAATACGCGTCCGCGGTCGATTTGGCATAAATATGAGGAATTCCTTCGGCGTCACGCACGATATCCACCGACGCCGTCAGCCCCTCCAGCTTTACCTTACCGTCGATCTGGGGCTGGCTTGCACTGCGGTACCACAACGCGGCCGCAACCAGCGTAACCAGCGACGCGACGAGCAGCAGCGCAACTTTTTTCAGGATTCCAGTCATAGCGCTATGGCCTTCCAAATTTTCGACACGAATATGGGGATATCAAGAGCCGATTCTTCCCAGATGGTAAGATGTTGTTTTACGTGATGACAACGCATACAGGCAGCACTTATCTTATGAAATTTGATGTCGCTATTGTCGGAAGCGGGCTCGCCGGGCTATCCGTCGCCCTGCATCTTGCGCAGACCCGCAAGGTGGTTATCGTCTCCAAACGCAGCCTGCTCGACGGCGCCAGCAACTGGGCTCAGGGCGGCATTGCTGCCGTGCTCGATTCCGGCGACAGCCATGAACAGCATATTGCGGACACCCTGATTGCAGGCGCCGGCCTGTGCGACGAGGGAGCGACCCGCCATATCGTCGAAAACAGCCGCGAAGCGATCGAATGGCTGATCGCGCAAGGCGTGCCGTTCACCCGCGACCCGACTGCGGAGCTAGGGTACCACCTAACCCGCGAAGGTGGCCATAGCCAGCGCCGCATCATCCATGCAGCCGATGCCACCGGGCATGCGGTGCAGGTGACCCTGGAACAGAAAGCGCGCTCCCATCCGAACATCACGGTGCTGGAAGACCATTTTGCAATCGACATCATCAAGTCGGACAAGCTGGGGGCAGCCGGCACGCCTTATTGCGCCGGCCTGTACGTGCAGGATGTCAACACCGGCACGGTCATGGCCCTGGCCGCCGACCAGACCGTGCTTGCCACAGGGGGTGCCGGCAAGGTGTATCTCTACACCACCAATCCGGATACTGCGACGGGCGACGGCATTGCGATGGCCTGGCGCGCGGGATGTCGCGTGGCGAACATGGAATTCATCCAGTTCCATCCCACCTGCCTGTACCACCCGTACGCGAAATCCTTCCTCATCAGCGAGGCGGTGCGTGGCGAGGGCGGTTTGCTCAAGCTTCCGGCCGCTGCCGGCGCCGCAGCCGGCAAGCGCTTCATGCCGGCCCATGACGAGCGCGGCGAACTGGCGCCGCGCGATGTGGTGGCGCGCGCCATCGACTTCGAGATGAAAAAGCGCGGACTCGATTATGTCGAACTCGACATCAGCCACCAACCGCCGGAATTCCTTCAATCGCATTTCCCGACCATCTACGCCCGCTGCCTTGAGCTCGGGATCGATATCACCAGGCAGCCGATCCCGGTGGTGCCGGCCGCCCATTACACCTGCGGCGGCGTGGTGACCGACATGAACGGGCGCACGGACATTCCCGGACTATATGCCGTCGGTGAAACGGCTTATACCGGCCTGCACGGCGCCAACCGGCTTGCCAGTAATTCTCTGCTCGAGTGCGTGGTGCTCGGCCATTCCGCGGCCAAGCATATCGAACAGCAGGCAAAACCTGCTCCCATGCCGCTGCCCGCATGGGATGAGAGCCGGGTGACCGACGCGGACGAAGAAGTCGTTATCGCGCACAACTGGGAAGAGCTGCGCCGTTCGATGTGGAACTATGTGGGTATCGTGCGGACGACGAAGCGGCTGGAGCGCGCGCAGCATCGCATCCGCCTGCTGCGCGAGGAGATCAACGAGTACTACTCGCAGTTCCGCATC
The DNA here is from genome assembly GCA_021821365.1 of Pseudomonadota bacterium. Lineage (GTDB taxonomy): Bacteria > Pseudomonadota > Gammaproteobacteria > Burkholderiales > Burkholderiaceae_D > Noviherbaspirillum. The sequence continues at coordinate 7,862 of JAKACN010000154.1, forward strand.
ACGCGTGACCTGCTGGAACTGCGGAACCTGGTCGAGGTCGCTTCACTGATCGTCGACAGCGCCCTGTCTCGTCGCGAGAGCCGCGGACTGCATTTCAGCCAGGACTTCCCGGAAACCCTGCCCAAAGCCCTGCCGACGGTGTTGTCTCCCGCACGGAGATAACACGGGATCAAGAACCGATGAATGGAGCGCCAGGCGCTCCATTCACGGTACGGAGAGATGAAGAACCTCGTTCTTTATTCCATGACGCGCAGCGAATAATCCGTCGCCCGCACATCCTTGGTCAGGCTGCCGATCGAAATGCGGTCGACGCCGGTCTCCGCGATCGCCCGCACCGTGCTCATGTTGACGCCGCCGGACGCCTCCAGTACCGCGCGACCATTCGTCAGCTTGACCGCATCGCGCATCGCCTCCAGCGAAAAGTTATCGAGCAGGATTGAAGTCGCGCCGGCAGCGAGAGCTTCGTCCAGTTCCGTCATGCTTTCCACTTCGATCTGAATCGACACGCCGGCATTCAATGCCTGGGCCGCGCGCATTGCGGCGCCAACGCCCCCTGCGGCTGCGATATGGTTCTCCTTGATCAGGATGCCATCGTACAGCGCCAGGCGCTGGTTCTGTCCGCCGCCGACACGCACCGCGTATTTCTGCGCCAGGCGCAATCCGGGCAGCGTCTTGCGCGTGTCGAGGATGGCGGCGCGCGTGCCCTCGATCACCTTCACATAATCGCGGGTAGCCGTCGCAACGCCGGACAGGAGCTGCAGGAAATTCAGTGCCGGGCGCTCGGCCGTCAACAAGGCGCGGGCGGGCGCATCGATGGCGCAAACCTCGCTGTCAGCGGCCATCATCGCACCCTCGGCATAACGCCATTCGATGCGGATGCGCGGATCGAGCTGGGTCATTACGCCCTCGAACCACGGCGCGCCGCACAGGACCGCGGCTTCCCGGACCACGACGCGCGCCTTCACCCATTCGTCTTCCGGAACAAGCTTGCCGGTAACGTCGCCCGTGCCAATATCTTCCGTCAGCGCAGCCTGGATATTCGCCTCAAATGCCGTTGCGAGCGCGGCGTCGAACGGTGCGAACGGATTCTGCAATGTACTCATGCCGGTCCAATCCCTGCGAAAAGTTTTTGTTCTTTAGCCAGGTCGCTGGCCGGGCGGACATTGGCCTTGAGTTGTGCCGCAAATGCCAGCATGCGATCGATGGAAACGTAGGCTTTCCGGCCGATTTCCGGATCGACGTGGATTTCGTTCCTGCCCGACTCGAGGACGTTGGCAAGGTTCTCGAGGCCATTCATCGCCATCCACGGACAATGCGCGCAGCTCTTGCATGTTGCGCTGTTGCCAGCGGTCGGTGCATCGATGAAACGCTTGCCGGGTGCGGCCATTTTCATCTTGTGAAGGATGCCGTTGTCGGTAGCGACGATGAATTCCTGTGCATCGAGCGACTGCGCCGCAGCGATCAACTGTGACGTGGAACCAACCACGTCGGCCTGCGCCACCACGGACTCGGGCGATTCGGGATGCACCAGCACCTTGGCTTTCGGATGTTCCTTCTTGAGCAGCTCCAGCTCGATGCCCTTGAATTCATCGTGCACCAGGCAGGAACCTTGCCAAAGCAGCATGTCGGCGCCGGTCTTCTTCTGGATGTAGCTGCCGAGATGCTTGTCCGGCGCCCACAGGATCTTCTTCCCTTGCGCGTGCAGGTGCTCGACGATCTGCAAGCCGATCGATGATGTCACCATCCAGTCGGCGCGCGCTTTCACCGCAGCGCTGGTGTTCGCATAGACCACGACCGTGCGGTCCGGATGAGCATCGCAGAACGCGGCGAACTCGTCCGCCGGACAGCCGAGATCGAGCGAACAGGTTGCGTCCAGGTCCGGCATCAGCACTGTCTTTTCCGGGCTGAGGATCTTCGCCGTTTCGCCCATGAACTTCACTCCAGCGACCACCAGTGTCCTGGCCGGATGGTCGCGCCCGAAACGCGCCATTTCGAGCGAATCGGAAACGCATCCGCCAGTTTCTTCCGCGAGGTCCTGCAAGTCCGCATCGACATAGTAATGCGCGACCAGCACCGCTTGCTTTTCTTTCAACAGCTGCTTGATGCGATCCTTGAGCGCGGACCTCTTTTCAGGAGTCAGCGAGGCAGGCACGCGCGCCCAGGCGTTGGCGACGCAACTGGTGCCGGAACTCATTTCCGGCCGTTCGAATTCGACGGTCTTGATAGGTGGTATCTGCATGGTATGAAGCGATATTCCCGAGGCGGTAAGACGATGAAAGGAAGAGTATGAACGATATACAAAAATAGGGGTCCGGTTGGCGATTTTCAAGCAATTCCGCGTCCGTGCGGCGCAATGCGTCAAGGAAGCCTTTGCAACATGCCGTGTATCGCGTTGTGGTTTTTTCGTATTGCTGCGGGCAAATATTTACCTTGGGCTAAATAGGTAGCATACTAAGTCTGACAAAAATCAAGAACTATCCGGACCATTTCCATTTAACTAGGCAATCCCTTATATTGCCACCAAGCACAAACAGGATGGCCGAATCCAGCATGCTCCACGTCAGCATGCCTAACCACTCAGGACAGGATGCGGAGATGCGGCACGGCATTTCCGGTTGAGGAAACAATGCCTATGATAAGCATGATTTTCGACAAGACCGACAAGGGGCGAGAGGAGATTGCGACCCGCAAATACCAGCTTGCGACTCGCCTGCGCACCTTGCTGGTCATGGTTGACGGAAAGCAGACCGGCGAAGATCTTCTGAAAAAGCTCGGCGCTCTTGGATTGAACGAAGAAAGCGTTACGGAACTGGAAAAGAATGGCTTCATTCAGGCTGTTCGCGCCACGGCGCCTGAGTCGGAGCCAACACCGGCCGCCCCCCAACCGCAAGTCCAGGCACCTGCGCCTGCGCAAATCGGCGGCGCCGGCATTCTTCCGCCAGGCCAGACCCAGTTCGAAGCGATTTATCATTTTTATACCGAAACCATCAAGAGCACCATCGGCCTGCGCGGCTACGGCCTGCAGCTGAAAGTCGAAAAGGCGGCCTCCATCGACGACTTCCGCCAACTGCGCGATCCCTACCTGGAAGCAGTGCTCAAGGCAAAGGGCAAGGAAATGGCGCGAAGCCTGCGAGACCGCCTGGATCAGCTGCTCTATATCGGCGAAGTGGCGCCGCCCAGCACGACCATTGTTGCCCTTAACGCCGCCTTGCCTGAATAAATTCCTCGTACGATCACCTCGCGCAGCAGCGGCAAACGTCCCTGCTGCGCTTTTCATTTCATGCGTTTATTCGATGCCCTGGCTGGCAAGATATTCTTCATAGCCGCCACGGAAGTCGATCACTTCGCCGTCCCTGACTTCGAGGACGCGCGTAGCCAGCGTGGACACGAATTCACGGTCGTGCGACACGAAGATCAGCGTGCCCTGGTATTTGTCGAGCGCAATGTTCAGCGACTCGATGGATTCCATGTCCATATGGTTGGTCGGTTCGTCCATCAGCAGCACGTTATGGCGTCCGAGCATCAGCTTGCCGTACATCATTCGGCCCTTCTCGCCGCCGGACAGCACCTTGACCGATTTCTTCACATCGTCGCCCGAGAACAGCAGGCGGCCGAGGATGGAACGCACGGCCTGGTCGTCGTCACCCTCCTTCGTCCATTGGCCCATCCAGTCGGTCAGAGTCTTGTCGGTCGCGAACTCTTCGGTCGGGTCCTGCGGCATGTAACCGATGCTGGCATGCTCGGCCCATTTCGCCGTCCCGTGGTCCGGCTTCAGGCCGGTGATCTCGGCACCGCCAAGGCAACGCAGCAGCGTTGTCTTGCCCGCACCGTTCGCGCCGATGATGGCGATCTTTTCGCCGGCTTCGACGAGAATATTGAAGTTGCTGAAGATCTTGCGATCATAGGCTTTCGACAAGCCTTCCACCTCCACCGCCTGACGGTGCAGCTTCTTC
>JAKACN010000155.1 GCA_021821365.1 Pseudomonadota bacterium
CGACGCTCTTCCGATCTTGTTGCCGCCCTGCTTTTGGCCTGATGCCTGCCCCAAGATGAAACCTTTCGCCCTGCTCCTGTTGCTGTTGTCCCTCGCCGCCTGTACTGACCGGGCATCGCCGCCGAAAGCCGCTGCGGCCACAGCGGCCAAAATGGCAGCCGCGCCCGCCGCGGCGCCCGGTGCGGGCGATATCGAGCTTGGACGGAAGATTTACAACTTCCGCTGCTACTTCTGCCACGGCTATTCCGGCAATGCGCAGACGCTGGCCAGCACCTATCTCACGCCGCGTCCGCGCGACTTCACCGCATTGACACCGGACCAATTAAGCCGGGAGAAGATGCTGGAGACGGTCACCAACGGACGTCAGGGTACGGCCATGAAGAGTTTTGCCGACATCCTCACGCCGACGGAGATTGCCGCCGTCACCGACTTCGTGCGGCACGAGTTCATGGCATCGAAGGCACGCAACACCGCCTACCACACGCCAGAGAACGGCTGGCCGAATCATGAGCGCTACGCGCCGGCGTACCCGTTCGCCACCGGCAAGATCACACTGGACACGCCGCCGGAAAAGCTCACCGAGGACCAGCGTGCCGGGCGACAGCTGTTCATGTCGGCCTGCATCAGCTGCCACGACCGGGCAAAGGTTCACGACGAAGGCGTGGCTTGGGATTCGCGCGCCCTGTCGTATCCGCGCATGGGTTTCAAGCCCGGCGACTGGCCGCCGAAGAATGTGGACGGCGTCACCGGCGCAACGCCGTACCACCTGCACGACAAGGCGCCGAAGATCGCCGGACTGAATGAGCAGGAGCGCCGCGGCGAAACGCTGTACCAGCAGAACTGCGCATTCTGTCACGCGGCGGACGGCACCTCGCGCAACTGGATCGGCACCTTCCTGGAGCCGCATCCGCGCGACCTGACTTCCGCGCCGGTCATGTCCAGCATGACAAGGGACCGCCTTGCCGCGACGATCAAGGAGGGCCTGCCGGGCACCTCCATGCCGGCCTGGAAGTCGGTGCTGGCCGAAACGGACGTCCAGGCGATCGTCTCCTACATCTCGAAAGCCTTCCACCCGATTGCCGCGACGCCCGTCATCGCACGTCCGACGCAGGAATCACACTGAGAAGACGATCCCCGCAGAACCTGCCGGTCAAGCGTGCCGGCAGCATTCCGTCCCGCCTGCCAGCAAAGCGCGATATGACCTGCGGCTTTTCCTGTCAATGGAAAAGGCCGCATAGCGTTTTGCCAATTCCGGGAATTTCTTGATCGAGGGCAGGTTTCCTGCCCCCTTCCGCCCGGCAATTCCTTGGCACATTAATTGCAGTCTTACAACGGTGAAGCTTGCAGAGTTTCACGCATGGCAAGACATTTTGAACCCAAGGAGAAAACATGAAATTCAGTTTTGTCGTTACCGCCGTTGCAGCCGGTTTGGCGATGATGGCAGGTCAAGCCTCCGCAGCCGATGGCAAGGCGGTATTTGACTCCACCTGTGCCGCGTGCCACGCCACCGGCGCAGCCGGCGCACCGAAGGTCGGTGACAAGGCCGCCTGGGCGCCGCGCATCAAGACGGGCACCCAGGCTCTCTACGCCAGCGCGCTCAAGGGCAAGAACGTGATGCCGGCCAAGGGCGGCAACAGCGGCCTGTCCGACGCGGATGTCATGGCTGCCGTCGATTACCTGGTTTCACAGGGCAAGTAAGCCTTTCAGCTGTTGCGGGAAGGATTGCTGGAACACCGGCACCTTCCCGCCGTTCTTTTGCACCGGACGCGCGCCCTCCTCCGATGTGCGCGCCAGACCCTTCCCAGAGCCGCCGCTCCGCGGCTCCGGAAAGCGCCCGATCCGAATCGTTTCGGCCTGCTGCAAGACCCGCGCGAAACCCGCCTGGGAATGCATCCCGATCTGGAATACCTCGCATGGCGCAACATCCAACCAATAACAAACGTCAAGGAAATGCCTGATGCGTAAACTGATTGTGTCGAATCTGTTGCTGATCATGTTCCTGGTCGGCGCAGCATCCGGTTTCTTCCTCGGAAACATCGGCTGGTGGGGGCTGTACGAGGATGCGCAGGGCCTCGAACGTTTGTATCGCAGCGGCGGCGACACGCTGAAACAGGTTGCCGACGTCGAGAAGGCGATCCTGCGCTCGCAATCGCTCTTCCTCGACGCGCTCCGGCAACAACAACTCACCGTGGCGGACAAGGACGCGCTGCAGCAGTCCGACGCCGACATCAGGCAATTGCTTGGCCAGATGCAGCACAGCGGACATCACGCCGAACAATGGGATCAGATCGTTTACCTGTATGAACGCCTGTCCGCCAGCAGGCAGCATGCGCTGGCCCTGATGGCGACCGATATGAACGAGGCGTTCCGCGTTCATGCCGCGACCACGCTGCCGCTCTTCAACCAGATGCTGACCGCCGTCCATCAGTTCGTCCCGCAAGTGGCGCAGGACACGCGCAAGGAATACGACAAGGCTGCCGGCTTCAATCAGGCCTCCCGCGACACCCTGCTCGCCCTGTGGCTGATGGCGTCGGTCTTCTTCTGCATGATTGCCTGGATGACCTATCGCGAAACGGCCGAGCGCCGCCGGAAAACCGCGCAGCTGAACGAAGAGCACACGCAGTTCCGCACGCTGTTCGAAAGCAGCAACGATGGCGTGATCCTGCTGAACGGCGATCGCATCGTGGACATCAATCGCGCCGCCTACCGGCTGTTCTCCGTTGCGCCCGAACAGTCGATCGACGAGCTCAAGCTGAACTGGTTCCTGCCGGCGAAACAGCCCGACGATACGGATTCGATCGAACGCCTGATGGCCAAGATCGACGAATGCCTGCGCGACGGCGAGCACCGCTGCGAGTGCAAGTTCAGGTCCATGAACGGCACCGAATTCCCGGCGGAACTGGCCATCGACGTGGCCCATCTCGGCGACAAGGACATCGTGCAACTGACCGTGCGCGACATCACGCGGCGCAAGCAGAACGAATCGTCGATGCGACTGGCCAACCAGGCGTTCGAGAATTCGCTGGAAGGCATCGCGATTACCGACGCCGCCTGCAACATCCTGACCGTCAACAATGCCTTCACCGTCATTACGGGCTACAGCATGGAGGAAGTCGTCGGCCGCAATCCGCGCCTGCTCAGTTCGGGCCGCCAGACGCGCGAGTTCTATGACGAGATGTGGCGCTCCGTCGATGCCTGCGGCAAATGGCAGGGCGAAATCTGGAACATCCGCAAGAACGGCGACATCTACCCGCAGTGGCTCAATATCAGCCGCGTCACGGACGAACATGGGAACGTCTCCAATTACGTCGGCGTCTTCAGCGACATCTCCGAGCGCAAATCGGCCGAAGAACGGATCCTGCACCAGGTCTATTACGACCAGCTGACCGATCTGCCCAACCGCGTGCTGTTCACCGATCGTCTCAATCAGGTGATGGGCATGGCCAAGCGGCATCAGGATCAGCATTTCGCCGTGATGTTCCTCGATCTCGACCGCTTCAAGGTGGTCAACGACAGCATGGGTCACGACGCCGGCGACCAGTTGCTGCAGCAGGTCGCGCATCGCCTGCGCGGCAGCGTGCGCGAGACCGACACGGTGGCGCGCATGGGCGGCGACGAATTCACCGTCGTGCTGAGCGAAATCGCGACGCCCAAGCATGCCGCCGCCGTGGCGCAGAAAATCCTGGACGCCTTCCGTCCGCCATTCCATCTCAATGGCGAGGAAGTCTACGTTTCGGCCAGCATCGGCATCAGCGTGTATCCGGAAGACGGCACGACCATCGAACTGCTGCTCAAGAATGCCGACATGGCGATGTACCGCGCCAAGGGTTCCGGCGGCTCCTGGTTCGAGCTCTACGATGAAGGACTCGGCACCCAGGCCAGCCAGCGCCTCCTGCTGGAAACCGCGCTGCACAAGGCGGTCGAGCGCGATGAACTGGAATTGCAGTACCAGCCGCAGTTCGATTGCGACAGCGGCAAGCTGGTCGGCTTCGAAGCGCTGCTGCGCTGGCGCCATCCGGAACGCGGGCTGCTCGGACCCGAAGCCTTTCTCGGCATCGCGGAGGAGACCGGCCTGATCGTTCCGATCGGCGCATGGGTGTTGCGCACCGCCTGCGCGCAGGCCCAGGCATGGCGCAGGGAATTCCCGGGACATCGCCTGATGGCCGTCAACCTGTCCGGCCGGCAGTTCCAGTCCGCCGACCTGTCCGCGCAGATCGCTTCGGCCCTGCAGTTCAGCGGCTTGCCGCACTTCTGCCTGGAACTGGAAATCACGGAAGGCGTGGTGATGCAGAACCTGGAAGCCAGCGTCGACATCATGCACCACCTCGCCGAGCTGGGCGTGCAATTCTCGATCGATGATTTCGGCACCGGATTCTCGTCGTTGGCCTGCCTGAAGAAACTGCCGATTCACAGTCTCAAGATCGACCGTTCCTTCATCCGCGACCTGGTCGCCGGTTCCGATGACGCAGCCATCGTGGGGGCGATCATCGCCATGGCCAACAAGCTGGGCCTGCGCGTGGTCGCCGAGGGCGTCGAAAGCCAGTCGCACCTCGAACTGCTGCGCGCGTACAAGGGCATCGTCGGCCAGGGCTACCTGCTGGGCAAGCCGATGCCGGCGGAGGGAGCCACCAAACTGATCGCGGAGGGACGTGCCCGTCTCGCCGTCGTCGCCTGAGCGGTCCATACAAGAACAAGCCTCGAAAGGAAACGCAGATGACAGCAAGCTCCCATGCGACAAGCGGAACCGGCGACAAGCAGGACTTCCTGGTGTTTCGCCTTGGCGACAAGGAATACGGCATCCAGCTCGACAAGGTGCAGGAATTGTGCAGCTTCGACAAGGTGACTCGCCAGCAGCGGGTCGCAGCACCGGTGGCCGGCCAGCTCAAGCTGCACGGCCGGCATATCCTGGTGTCCGACATGCATGTCCTGCTGGATGGCACGACGCGAAGGGCCGACAGGCTGGCGGATGTCATCGTTCTGTACCACGCGGGCCAGCCGGCCGCCGTCGCCGTGGATTGCGTCATCGATGTCGTCACGCTGGCTGTTCCGTTGTCCGCCAGCGCGCCGGCATGCATCACAGGCTCGATAACCATCGGGCATCGCACCATTGCCCTGCTCGACATCGATGCCCTGCTTCCGGGCACGCTACCGAGTCCGGGCGAACGCCTGGCGGCATGACCAGGCAAAGAACCCCTTGATAAACAGATTCGCGCCGGCGGCACGATTGCCGCGCGAAGAGGCCGCAGCGGACTTCGCATGCATGGACGCCCGCCGGAGCGCGACAAGCGCCGCGACCCTGACGAGGAAACTGACATGACAAGAATCGAAAAACTGATGCAGTTGAACATCGCGAAAAAGCTGTGGATTCTCGCCGCCTGCGCAACGCTGGGCGTCATTGTCCTGACCGCACTTTTCCTGCAGTCCGAGCGCACACTGATCCTGAGCGAGCGCAAGGCCAGTGTGCGGCAGACGGTGGAGTCCGCCTACAGCATCCTCGAGTATTACCAGGGCCTCGCGGCGGCCGGCAAGATGAGCGAAGACGACGCCCGGCGCAATGCCCGGGAAACCATCAAGGCACTGCGTTACAGCGGCAAGGAGTATTTCTGGATCAACGACATGCAGGCGCGCATGATCATGCATCCGTTCAAGCCGGAGCTCGAGGGACAGGACCTGAGCGATAACAAGGACCCGACGGGCAAGCAGCTGTTCATCGAGATGGTGAACGTCGTGAAGGCGCGCGGCGCCGGCTACGTGTTTTACACCTGGAGCAAGCACGACAGCAGCGAACTGGGACAGAAAGTCTCCTATGTCAAGGGCTTCGCGCCCTGGGGATGGATCGTCGGCTCCGGTGTGTATCTCGACAATGTCCAGGAAACCTTCGTTAGTCGCCTGATCAGCTTTTCGCTCGGCGCGCTGGCGCTGGCCGGGCTGCTGCTCGTGATTTCCGTCGTGATCACGCGCAGCATCACCCGCCCGCTCGGCAAGGCGGTGCGCATTGCGCGTACCGTCGCCGCCGGCGATCTGACCAGCAGCATCGAAGTCAGGTCCACCGATGAAACCGGCCAGCTGCTGAGCGCCCTCAAGGACATGAACAACGGCCTGCTGACAATCGTCAGCAAGGTGCGCAACGGAACGGATACCATCGCCGCCGCATCCACCCAGATCGCGAGCGGCAACCTCGACCTTGCCGCCCGTACCGAGCAGGAGGCCAGTTCGCTGGAGGAAACTGCCTCGGCCATGGAGCAGCTGACCGGTACCGTCAAGCAGAACGCCGAGCATGCGCGGCAGGCCAACGCGCTCGCGATGTCGGCTTCGGAAGTTGCCGTCAAGGGGGGCGCCGTCGTGTCGCAGGTGGTCGGCACGATGGGCTCGATCAATGATTCGGCGAAAAAGATCGTCGACATCATCAGCGTGATCGATGGCATCGCCTTCCAGACCAATATCCTCGCGCTGAATGCCGCCGTCGAGGCCGCGCGCGCCGGTGAACAAGGCAAGGGCTTCGCCGTAGTCGCCTCCGAAGTCCGCCAGCTTGCGCAGCGCTCCGCATCCGCCGCCCGGGAAATCAAGGACCTGATCGCCGATTCCGTGGACAAGATCGATGCCGGCGCCCAGCTCGTGGATGAAGCCGGCACGACGATGAAGGAGATCGTCACCAGCGTCAAGCGCGTCACCGACATCATGGGCGAGATCACCGCCGCCAGCCAGGAACAGAGCTCGGGCATCGAGCAGGTCAACAAGGCCATTGCGCAGATGGATGAAGTCACCCAGCGCAACGCGGCGCTGGTGGAAGAAGAAGCGGCCACAGCCGATGCGCTGCAGCACCAGGCAGCCGAGCTGGCGCACATCGTCAGCATTTTCCGGCTTGGCGATTCGCTGGGTGCGCCGCGCCTGGAGTACGGCAATGCGTTGGCACTGCCTATGTCCGGTGCGCGCGTGCCGCAACTGGAATGCGCATGATGTGCCGGCCGTCCACCGTGCAAGACGCTTGCAGGCCGCGATCGGCGGGGATGAGGAAGTGCAGCCCATGATGTTGCAGTGGAAGATCGACTATGTTGAAGCACGCCGCACCGCGAAGATCCGCGTGCGGCGCGAGGTGCCGCCCCATCAGGACTGGCGCCCCTGGTACCGGAGTTGCGAAGCATGAATGGAATGGCGACGGCCCTGATGGAAAAGAGCCGCAACGAAGACAAGCTGCGCGCGCGCCTGTGGCTGTTCACGGTCCTGGCGTTCGTGTGCGCCGTGCTGGTCGGCGGCCTTTTCGCCGGCATGTACGTGCACCTGTACATGCTGCACGAGGAGGGAGAAGTCGAACACCTCGCAGCCAGCCAGGCTTCCCTGATCGAGGGCCGCCTGAGCCGCAGCCTGTCCAGCACGTATGCGCTGGCTGCCATCATTCGCCAGTCGCGCGGAGAAGCGCCGGACTTCGAGGCGCTGGCGACGGAAATGCTGCAGCAGTATGGCGACATCAGCAGTCTGCAGGTTGCCAAGGACGGCATCATTTCCAAGGTGGTGCCCTATGTCGGCAATGCCGTCGTGCTCGGACACAATCTCCTGAAGGACCCGGAACGCAATACGGAGGCAACGCTTGCGCTCCAATCGCGCAAGCTGACCCTCGCCGGCCCGTTCGAGCTGCGCCAGGGCGGTCAGGGCGTGGTCGGCCGGTTGCCGGTGTTCCTCCCCGACGCGAACGGCCAGGAACGCTTCTGGGGTTTCGCCACCGCGGTGGTCAAGATCTCCGACCTGCTCCGCAAGAGCCACCTCTCCCGGCTGGTCGATGCGGGATACGACTACGAACTGGCACATGTCCCGCCTGAGACGGGAGTCCGCGAAGTCTTTGCGCGCTCCGGCATGGCGCCGCTGGTCAACCCCGTCGTGCATGCCATCGAAGTGCCGAACGGACGGTGGTACATCAGCGTCGTGCCCGCCGAAGGCTGGATCGAACATTCGGTGGTGATCGGCGCCGCCCTCGCCGTGCTGCTGTTTGCCTTTCTTTCTGCCCTGCTCGCCCACATCACGTTCAAGCAACCCTTGCTGCTGCGCCGCGTCGTCGAGGAGCGCACGGAGGAACTTGCCGCGACCAACCGGACGCTGAATGCGGAAATCATGGAGCGGCAGCGGGCCCAGCATGCGGTGTTTCATATCAACCGCCTCTACAGCGTGCTCAGCCACACCAATGCCGCCATCGTCCGCATCTGGGACCGCGACAAGCTGCTCGAAGAAATCTGCCGCATCGCGGTCGAGCTTGGCGCTTTCCCGCTGGCGCGCATTGCCCTGGTCGACAAGGACTCCGGCACGTGGCGATGGCATGCGAAATCCGGAGGCAATATCGACCTGCCGGAATGCGACGACGAGATCCACGCCTGCCTCACCGCGAAGCTGGGAACCTTGCAGGGCACCGCGCTGAAGGTTTGCAACAATATCGTGCAGAATGCCGACACCTGGTCCGCCGTCTGTCCGAAGGCGCTGGCCGCGGGTTTTCAGTCGCATGTCTTCCTGCAGCTGCGCGTCAACGGGCGTGTCGTGGGCATGTTCAGCCTGTATGCGCGCGAGCCGGGCTACTTCGACCCGGCCCAGCTGCGGCTGCTGGAAGAAATGACGAACGACCTGTCCTTCGCGCTGGAAAACATCGAGCGCGAGACGCAGCGCAAGAAGACCGAAGAAAATCTGCGCAAGCTGTCGCGCGCGGTGGAACAAAGTGCGAACGCGGTCATGATCACCGACCGCAACGGCGTGATCGAATACATCAACCCCTGGTTCTCACGGATCACCGGCTACGCGCTGGAGGAAATCGTCGGCAAGACGCCGCGTATCCTGCGCTCCGGCGAGACACATCCGGAAACGCACAAGCGCATGTGGGACACGATCCTGTCCGGCAAGGAGTGGACCGGCGAGCTGCACAACACGAAAAAGAACGGCGAAACCTACTGGTGCCTCGAAACCATCTCGCCGCTCAAGAACGAGAGCGGCGAAGTCAGCCATTTCGTTGCGGTCACCGAGGATATCAGCCAGCGCAAGCAGACCGAGCAGACCATCCGCCATCTGGCGTTCCACGATCCGCTCACCGGCCTGCCCAATCGCCGCCTGTTCAACGACCGCCTCCACCAGGCGGCTGCGCGGCGCCATCGCAGCGACAATGCCTTTGCGCTGATGCTGCTGGACCTGGATCGTTTCAAGACCGTCAATGACACGCTCGGCCATGACATCGGCGATGCGCTGCTCAAGGCCGTGGCCACGCGCCTGCTCGGCGCGACCCGGGAGGGCGACACGCTGGCCCGCATGGGAGGCGACGAATTCGCGGTGCTCGCGCTCGAAGTCTCGCAGCCGGAAGACGTCGCGCGCCTCGCGGAAAAGGTGTTCACGATCCTGAAAGAGCCCTTCCACCTGTACGGCCATGACCTGTATGTCACGACCAGCATCGGCGTGACGCTCTACCCGGCCGACTCGAACGATGCGGAGGCGCTGATCAAGAATGCCGACATTGCGCTGTACCGGGCGAAGGATCTGGGCCGCAACAATTTCCAGTTCTTCACCGGCGACATGAACGCGTCCCTGATGCATCGCCTGCGCCTGGAGAGCGCGATGCGCTGGGCAGTCGAGCGCGAAGAACTGATGCTGCAGTACCAGCCGCAGATCGACGTCGAGACCGGAAAGATTCATGGCACCGAAGCGCTGATACGCTGGCACCATCCGGAATTCGGCATGGTCTCTCCAGCCCAGTTCGTGCCGCTGGCGGAAGAGACCGGAATGATCATCGAAATCGGCGAATGGGTGCTGCGCCGGGCATGTGCGCAAGCCAAGCAGTGGGAGCGCGAAGGCGCCCCGATGCGGGTTGCCGTCAACCTGTCGGCCCGCCAGTTCCACCAGGGCGACCTGGCCGATACCATTGCCGGCATCCTGGAGGAATTCGAGCTGTCGCCGTCACTGCTGGAAGTCGAGCTTACCGAAGGCATCCTGATGGAAGACACCAACCAGACTGCGGCCATCCTGGAACGCCTGCATCGCATGGGCGTGCAGATTTCGATCGACGACTTCGGCACCGGATATTCGTCGCTCTCCTATCTGAAGCGGTTGCCGATCCAGGTCCTGAAGATCGACCAATCCTTCGTGCGCGACATCCACACCGATCCGGACGACCGCGCCATCGTCATGGCCGTCATTGCGCTCGCGCACAGCATGAAGCTGAAAGTCGTGGCCGAAGGCGTCGAGACGCAGGAGCAGTTTGCCTTCCTGCGGGAATACAACTGCGACATCATGCAGGGCTACCTCTTCAGCCGGCCGGTGTCCGGCGAAGACGTACTGGGATTGCTGCGCTCGGACGCGATGCTGAGCGCGTAATCAGAAAAGTCTTTTGACAGTTTTGCCCCTTCGCCGGTCAATTCGTCTCCCCGCGAAGGCCCTGGCGATTCATTGTTCAGTGAACTTCCCGCTCAGGGCACTGGCCTGGCGCAAATTCATTGCGGCGCGCGGTCGTATAATGTGTGACAACAATGACGACCGTGCACGCCATGGCGCCTGACAATCCTTACTGGAGCAGCAGCGTTGGCAGCCTGATGCGGCAACTGGACAGCCGCATGGAAGGCCTTTCCTCCGGGCAGGCAAGGATCCTTCTTCAGCGCCATGGTCCGAACGCCGTCGACACCGAGGAGGAATTCCTCGCCCTCGCCCTGCTGCTGCGGCAGGTGTCCAGCCCGCTTGTCCTCATCCTCGTATTCGGCGCGATCGTCTCGCTGGCCCTGCTGGACTGGACCAATGCCGCCATCATCCTCACCATCGCTATCGGCAGCATGGCGCTCGGATTCTCCCAGGAATACCGGGCCTCGCGCGCGGTGGCGCGGCTGCGGCGCAGCCTGGCCCTGACTGCACGGGTCATGCGCGACGGCCATCTGCAGGCCATTCCGGCCAGCAGACTGGTGCCGGGCGACATCGTCCGCCTGTCGGCCGGCAATCTCGTTCCCGCCGACGGCGTGATCATCGAGGCAACCGATTTCCTCGTGACCGAAGCCAGCCTCACCGGCGAGCCGTTCCCGGTCCAGAAAGACCCCGGCGAAGTGCCGCCGGAAACCCCGATCGCCGACCGCACCAACTGCGTCTATTCCGGCACATCGGTCCGCAGCGGCACGGCCACGGTGCTGGTCGTCGGCACCGGGCGCGGCACGGCGCTCGGCGCGATTGCCGCAAGCCTCAAGGCAAGCGCGCCGGAAACCGATTTCGTGCGCGGCGTGCGTCAGTTCGGCTTCCTGCTGGTGCGTGTCATGCTGATCACGGTGATCTTCGTGCTCGCCGTCAACCAGCTGATCCACCGTCCGCCGATCGAGTCCCTGCTGTTTGCGGTCGCCCTTGCCGTCGGCCTGTCGCCCGAACTGCTGCCCGCCATCGTGAGCGTCACCCTGTCGCACGGCGCGCGGGCAATGGCGCGCCGGGGCGTGATCGTGCGCCGCCAGGAAGCCATCGAGAACCTCGGCAGCATGGATGTACTCTGCACGGACAAGACGGGAACGCTGACGGCCGGCGTGATCGAATTGAACGATGCGGTCGATCCCTCCGGAACCAGCGACCGCCATGTCCGCTGGCTGGCGTACCTGAACGCTGCCTTCGAGACGGGCATTGAAAACCCGCTGGATGAAGCCCTGATCGCGGCCGGCGACAAGGAAAAGATGAGCACGGACGGTCTGCGCAAGATCGACGAGATTCCCTACGACTTCATCCGCCGGCGCCTGA
>JAKACN010000156.1 GCA_021821365.1 Pseudomonadota bacterium
GCCGCAGCCGGAACTGAAGCTCCTGTCGAAGATGAAACCGACCGATGCCGAAGTCGCCGCCAATCCGCGCGCACGCTCGGCGATCATGCGCGTAGCCGAGCGCACGGTCGTACGCGGAGGCATGCCATGAGCGGCCGCATCATCATCGTCTTCGCCGCTGCCCTGGTCGGCTGCGCGCTGTCCGTGGTCAATGCGCAATACCAGGCGCGCAGCCTGTTCATCGAACTCGAACGCGCACAGGCCGCTTCCAGGCAGCTCGATATCGAGTGGGCGCAGCTGCAGCTCGATCAGTCCACGCTCGGCAAGAACGCCCGCATCGAAGCCAATGCGCGGCGCGACCTGAACATGGTCCAGGTCACCCCCGCACGTACACAATACCTGACGCCGGGGGCGAACTGATGTCGCGTACCGCAGCCTCCAAGGGAGTGCAGTTCAGCGCCAGCCCGGTGCTCGCCATGAAGCTGCCCGTCTGGCGTTCGCGAGTCGTCCTGTTCGGGATGTTCGCCGCCTTCGCCGCGCTCGCCGGCCGCGCCCTCTGGCTGCAGGGCATTTCCACCGACTTTTTGCAGAAGCAGGGCGAATCGCGCTATGCGCGTACCCTCGAACTGCCGGCCACGCGCGGCAAGATCACCGACCGCGACGGGCAGGTGCTGGCATCGTCCCTGCCGGTCAAGGCGATCTGGGCCATCCCGGAAGACGTGCAGCAGGCGCCGAAGGAAAAGCTGCACGAGCTGTCAAAACTACTCGACATGAGCGAACGCGCCCTTGGCAAGAAGCTCGATTCCGATCGCAGCTTTGTCTACCTGAAGCGCCAGGTCGAGCAGGATATCGCGGACAAGATTGCCAAGCTCGGCATTCCCGGCATCGAGGCGCGCAAGGAATACAAGCGTTATTACCCCGAGGGCGAGGTGATGTCGCATATCGTCGGCTTCACCAACGTCGAGGACGCCGGCCAGGAAGGCATGGAGCTCGCGTACCAGAAAAGCCTCGCCGGAACCAACGGCAGCCGCCGTGTCATCAAGGACCGGCTCGGGCGCATCGTCGAGGACATCGAATCGGTGCGGTCGCCGCATGACGGCAAGAACCTTGCCCTGTCGATCGACAGCAAGATCCAGTACATCGCCTACTCCCAGCTGAAGGAAGCCGTCGAAAAGCACAAGGCCAAGGCTGCCGGTATCGTCGTGGTCGACGTGCAGACCGGCGAAGTGCTGGCGCTCGCCAACCTGCCTTCCTACAAT
The DNA here is from genome assembly GCA_021821365.1 of Pseudomonadota bacterium. Classification (GTDB taxonomy): domain Bacteria; phylum Pseudomonadota; class Gammaproteobacteria; order Burkholderiales; family Burkholderiaceae_D; genus Noviherbaspirillum. The sequence continues at coordinate 1,239 of JAKACN010000156.1, forward strand.
CCGAACGACCGCACCCGCCTCACCGGCGCGCAACTGCGCAATCGCGTGCTGACCGACACCTTCGAGCCCGGCTCCATCATGAAGCCGTTCACGATCGCCCTCGCGCTGGAAAACAAGGTCGTGACGCCGAATACCGTCATCCAGACCGCGCCGGGCTACCTCACCATCGGCAAGGCCACCATTCACGATGCACACGTGCACGGACTGCTGACCGTGTCGGAAGTGATCGAAAAGTCATCCAACGTCGGGACGACGAAGATTGCGCTGCAAATGCAGCCGCAGCAGATGTGGGAAATGTTTACCACCGTCGGTTTCGGCCAGCCGCCGAAGCTCGGCTTTCCGGGCGCCGTAGCCGGCCGGGTGCGCCCGTTCAGGTCATGGCGGCCGATCGAGCAGGCGACCATGAGTTACGGCCACGGCATTTCGGTGTCGCTGATCCAGATGGCGCAGTCCTACATGATTTTCGCGCGTGACGGCGACATGATTCCGCTTACCTTCCTCAAGGCGACCGACCGGCCGATCAGCCGCCGCGTGATCTCGGAAAAGACGGCACGCGACGTGCGCGCGATGATGGAGACCGTCGTCAGCCCGGCCGGCACCGCGCCAAGGGCGCAGATCCCCGGCTACCGCGTGGCCGGCAAGACAGGCACCGCGCATAAGCTCGCGGGCGGGCAGTACGTCAACAAGTACGTGGCCTCGTTCGTCGGCTTCGCGCCGGTATCCCATCCGCGCCTGATCGTCGCCGTGATGGTGGATGAGCCCACGAATGGCTCGCACTACGGCGGCGACGTGGCTGCTCCGGTTTTTGCTTCGGTGACAGCAAACGCGCTGCGCGCGCTGAATGTTCCACCGGACTCGCAGGTAACAGACATCATCATTCCGACAGATGGCGTGAAGGAGAGCATGTGATGACTGCGGCCCCGACTTCGACATTGACGGAAACCCTGGCGTGGCTGCATGCCAACGCACCGAAGGCGGACCTGTCTTCGGATTCCCGCAGCGTCAAGCCCGGGGATGTGTTCTTCGCTTTTCCGGGCGAAACCGCCGACGGCCGCGACTACATCGAACGCGCAATGGAGGCCGGCGCGAAGGCGGTCATCTACGAAGCGGCCGGGTTTGAGTGGAACAGCGCCTGGACCATGCCGCATCTCGCGGTGCCGAACCTGAAGGCGCTGTCCGGGCAGATCGCCAGCGGGTACTACGGCCACCCGGACGCGGCCATGTTGACGGTCGCGGTGACCGGCACCAACGGCAAAACGTCTTGTACGCAGTGGCTTGGCAATGCGCTGTCGCGCCTTGGGCAGCCGACGGCGGTAATCGGCACGCTGGGCGTCGGATTCTTCCAGCGTGGCGAACATGGCGGATTCAGCACCACGGGCTACACCACGCCCGACGCCGTGCTCCTGCAGCGCAAGCTGGCGCAGCTCCGTGGCGCGGGCGCGCAGGCACTCGCCATCGAGGCATCGTCGATCGGGCTGGAGCAGGGGCGCATGGACGGCATGCATTTCGATGTCGCGGTGTTCACCAATTTCACGCGCGATCACCTGGATTATCACGGCAGCATGGAGGCCTATGAGGCCGCCAAGCAGAAGTTGTTTAACTGGCCGGGATTGCAGCTTGCGGTCATCAATCTGGATGACGCCATGGGTCTGCGCCTGGTCCGTCATTTGAAAGACAAGCATCCGGCGATGTCGATCATCGGCTATTCCATCACCGGATGCCCGGTTCCGGATGTGCCGACTTTGCGCGCGAGCGAAATCCGCACGAATCACGGTGGCACTGCGTTCCGGCTTGATTCGACATTTGGGTCCGCGCAAGTGAAGACGCAGCTTGTCGGCGAGTTCAACGTCAGCAACGTGCTCGGCATCCTGGGCGTTTTGCTGGCCAGAGGCGTCGACTTCAAGACGGCCGTCGACGCGGCCGAAACCCTGAAGGCCGTGCCTGGCCGTATGCAGCAGCTGGGCGGGCAGGATGCGCCGCTGGTCGTGATCGATTACGCGCACACGCCGGACGCGCTCGAAAAGACTCTCGCGACTTTGCGCCAGGTAACGCAGCAGAGGCACGGCCAGCTGTGGTGCGTCTTTGGCTGCGGCGGCGACCGCGATCCGGGCAAGCGTCCGCAGATGGGCAAGGTGGCGCAGGAGGCGGATCACATCATCATCACCAGCGACAATCCGCGCAGCGAGGATCCGACGGCGATCCTGGCGCAGATCGTGGAGGGAATCGATACGGCCCGCCTGGTCCGCAACGCGCCGCATGTCATCGAAGACCGCGCCGCCGCCATCCTGTGGGCGGTACGGCATGCGGGGAAAAGCGACGTGGTGCTGCTGGCGGGTAAGGGACATGAACCGTATCAGGAAATCAAGGGCAAGAAATTGCCGTTTCTGGACGCAGACCATGCCGCGCTGGCACTGGCTGCAAGAGCAACAATGAAGGGGATGAATTAATGAAATCGTCATTGGCTGAATTGCAGCCATGGATTTCGGGTGCCGTCGTGGCAAACAACGCCGCGACAGATGCAGCATTCGACGGCGTGTCGACCGACAGCCGTCAGGTAGCCGTCGGCAACCTGTTCGTCGCATTGCGTGGCGAGCGTTTCGACGCACATGATTTTCTGGACGAAGTGGCGGCCAAAGGCGTGGCCGCCGTGGTGGTGGAACGCGTGCCGGAAGGCCTGAAGGTGCCGGCGCTGGTGGTGCCGGATGCACGTGTCGCATTGGGCGACATCGCGCGCTTCTGGCGTCGCCGGTTCAGCCTGCCTGTCATCGGCGTCACCGGCAGCAACGGCAAGACGACCGTCAAGGAGATGGTCGCATCGATCCTTGCGGCCGCGTTCGGCAACGACCGTATTCTCGCAACCCGCGGCAATCTGAACAACGAGATCGGCGTGCCGCTGACGGTCTTCCGCTTGGATGATTCGCACAAGGCGGCGGTGATCGAGCTCGGCATGAACCATCCTGGCGAGATCGCGACCATTACCGGCATCGCGTTGCCGACTGTCGGCCTGGTCAACAACGCGCAGCGTGAGCACCAGGAGTTCATGGAGACCGTCGAAGCGGTCGCCAGGGAAAACGGCGGCGTGATCGCCGGATTGCCGGCGGACGGCGTCGCGGTCTTCCCCGCCGATGACACGTACACGTCCTTGTGGCGCACGCTCGCCGGCCAACGCAAGACCTTGACATTCGGCCTGTCGCAGGACGCCGACGTCCGATGCACTTTTCAGGTGAACGATTTCGGCAGTGACCTGTCCATTACTGCCGGTGGGAAACACTTTCAGGTGAAGCTCTCCGCCGCGGGCGTGCACAACGTGCGCAACGCCCTGGCTGCGACGGCATGCGCGCTGGCGATCGGCGTGCCCGAGGAAGCGATCGTTCGCGGCCTCGAGGCATTCGCACCGGTCAACGGCCGCCTGCAGCGCAAGACGGCGAAGAGCGGCGCCCTGGTGATTGACGATACCTACAACGCCAATCCGGATTCGGTACGCGCCGCGATCGACGTCCTGTCGCACGCGGCCGCGCCCCGCATCCTGGTGCTGGGCGACATGGGGGAAGTGGGCGATGAAGGCCCGCAGTTCCATGTCGAGATCGGCGCCTACGCGCGTGAAAAGGGCATCGAACATCTGCTGACACTGGGCGAACTGGCGCGCCACGCGAGCGCGGCGTTCGGCTCGCCCGCGCAGCATTTCGACGATATCGACGCCATCAACCAGGCAACCGAGAGACTTGTTTCCGCCGGTACGACGGCGCTGGTGAAGGGCTCGCGCTTCATGAAGATGGAGCGCGTGGTTCAGCACCTCGTCAATACATCAGATAAAGGACAGGGATCTCACTGACATGCTGCTCTGGCTGGCACAATATTTTCAACAGGACCTCGGACCACTGCGGGTCTTCAACTTCATCACCTTTCGCGCGGTGTTCGCCACGCTGACTGCGCTCGCCATCGGCCTTGCAGCAGGGCCGGCGATGATCCGCATGCTGACGCGGCTGAAGGTCGGCCAGGCGGTCCGCACCGACGGGCCGCAAACCCACCTCGTCAAATCCGGCACGCCGACCATGGGGGGCGCGCTCATCCTGCTCGCGATCGGCATTTCGACCTTGCTGTGGTCCGACTGGAGCAATCGTTTCGTCTGGGTGGTGCTGGTCGTGACGCTGGGCTACGGCGCCATCGGCTGGGTCGACGATTACCGCAAGGTGGTCTACAAGAACCCGGAAGGCATGTCATCGAAGGAAAAGTATTTCTGGCAGTCGCTGATCGGCATCTTCGCCGCGATCTACCTTGCATTCTCGGTCTCTGCGCCGACCAATACCAAGGTGTGGCAGCTGTTCCTCGCCTGGGTGCAGTCCGGCTTCAACCTCGACCTGCCGCCGAAGGCCGACCTGATCGTCCCTTTCTTCAAGACCATCAGCTATCCGCTCGGCGTGTGGGGTTTCATGGCGCTGACCTACTTCGTCATTGTCGGCACCAGCAATGCCGTCAACCTGACCGACGGACTTGATGGCCTCGCCATTATGCCGACGGTGATGGTCGGCTCCGCCCTTGGCCTGGTCGCCTATCTGACCGGCAGCGCGGTCTACTCCAAGTATCTGTTCATTCCGCATATCCCCGGTGCGGCGGAGCTGTTGATCTTCTGCGGCGCGATGGCGGGTGCGGGCCTCGCCTTCCTCTGGTACAACGCCTACCCGGCCCAGGTGTTCATGGGCGACGTCGGCGCGCTGGCGCTGGGCGGCGCGCTCGGCACCATCGCCGTGATCGTGCGCCAGGAGATCGTCCTGTTCATCATGGGCGGCATCTTCGTGGTGGAGACGCTGTCGGTGATGCTCCAGGTGAGCTATTTCAAGTACACCAAGAAGCGCTTCGGCGTCGGCCGCCGCATCCTGCTGATGGCGCCGCTGCATCACCACTTTGAACAGAAGGGCTGGAAGGAAACCAAGGTGGTGGTCCGCTTCTGGATCATCACAATGATGCTGGTGTTGTTCGGACTTTCGACTTTGAAGCTGCGCTGATGGACTACCAGGGCAAACACGTACTCGTACTCGGGCTCGGCGAATCGGGCCTGGCGATGGCATTGTGGCTGGCGCGCTGCGGCGCGACGCTGCGCGTCGCCGACACGCGTGCGGAGCCGGAGCGCTTGTCCGCGCTGAGAGAGGCTGTCGCCGACGTGGAATTCGTCGGCGGAAATTTCGACGCCAGCCTGCTGGAAGGCATCGACTTTGCGACGGTCAGCCCGGGACTCGCGCCTGATCGTGAACTGGCCGCGATCGTTCCGGCGGCGCAGGAAAAGAACATTCCCCTGTGGGGCGAGATCGAATTGTTCGCGCAGGCGCTTGCCGCACTGCGAGCCGAACGCGAATATGCGCCGAAAGTGATCGCGATTACCGGCACCAACGGCAAGACCACCGTCACCAGCCTGACCGGCCTGCTGTGCCGCCGCGCCGGCTTGAAGACGCAGGTGGCCGGCAACATCAGCCCGGCAGCACTCGACGTGCTGCGCGCTGCGCTGGATGCCGACGACCTGCCGCAGGCATGGGTGCTCGAACTGTCGAGCTTCCAGCTGCATACGACATACAGTCTGAATGCCGACGTCGCCACCGTGCTCAACGTGACGCAGGACCATCTCGACTGGCATGGAAGCATGGAAGCCTATGCCGCCGACAAGGCGCGCATCTTCGGCGCGCGCACCATTCGCCTGCTCAATCGCGACGATCCGCGCGTAATGCAGATGGCATCGCCACTGGCCACCAATATCAGCTTCGGTGCGGACGAACCCGACCGGCCGGACTGTTTCGGCCTGGTCGAGGATAACGGCATGCAGTGGCTGTCAACAGCGATTGCATCGGAAGATGGCGAAAAGCGTCGCCGCAAGAAAGACAATGTCGAACTGCCCATCATCCTCAACCGCCTGATGCCGGCCGACGCGCTCAAGATCCGCGGCCAGCACAATGCCGTCAACGCGCTCGCCGCGCTGGCGCTGTGCCGTGCCATTGGCCTGCCGCTGGCGCCGCTGCTGCATGGACTGCGCGATTACCGTGGCGAGCCGCACCGGGTGGAGCAGGTGGCCAATGTCGGCGGCATCGATTATTACGACGACAGCAAGGGCACCAACGTCGGTGCGACAGTGGCGGCGTTGAATGGTCTCGGACTGCAGCAGCACGGCGCGAACCGGCTGGTCCTGATCGCCGGCGGTGACGGCAAGGGCCAGGACTTCACGCCGCTGGCCGAACCGGTGGCGAAATTTGTTCGCGCCGTGCTGCTGATCGGCAAGGACGCGCCTGCCATCCGTACCGCCCTAGCGCAAACAGGCGTCGAGCTGATCGACTGCGACACGCTGGAAAACGCGGTGCAGCAGGCATCCGTACTGGCCCAGCCCGGCGACGCCGTGCTGCTGTCGCCCGCCTGCGCCAGCCTCGACATGTTCAGGAACTACGCGCACCGGGCCGAGGTGTTCGTGGACGCGGTACGTGAAGTGGCGCTCTCCCGTGGCGAGGTGATCCCGTGAAATTCGCGCTGCCATCCTTTTCCGGTTCATCTTCGCAGGCACCGCTGCCCGGCGTCGTGCAGCGCTCGAAGATGATGGAGTACGACCAGCCGCTGGTGTGGGTGGTCGTGCTCCTGATGCTGTTCGGGATGGTGATGGTGTATTCCGCGTCGATCTCGTTGCCGGACTCGCCGAAATATGCAAGCTACAAGAATTCGCATTTCCTCGTCCGGCAGGCGATCTTCATTGCGGTTTCCATGTTCGCTGCCCTGCTGACGTTCCGCGTGCGCGTCGAGACCTGGCAGCGGCTCGCGCCCTACCTGTTCGTCGCGACGCTCGGGCTGCTCGTGCTGGTACTCGTTCCAGGCATCGGCAAGGGCGTCAATGGCGCGAAGCGCTGGTTGCCGTTCAAGGTGTTCAACCTGCAGCCGTCGGAACTGATGAAACTGTTCGTCGTCCTGTACGCGGCCGACTACACGGTGCGCAAGCAGCAGGTGATGCACAAGCTGACCAAGGGTTTCCTGCCGATGACGGTGGCGATCGGCTTCGTCGGGCTCCTCCTGCTGCTGGAACCGGACCTCGGCGCGTTCGGCGTGATCGTCTGCATCGCGATGGGTATCCTGTTCCTGGGCGGGATTAACGGCATCTGGTTCGGCGGGATCGGCGCGACGCTGGTCGGCATTTTCAGTCTCGTGATCATCCTGTCGCCATGGCGGCGGGAACGCATTTTTGCGTACCTGAACCCGTGGACGGAAGAGAACGCGCTGGGAAAGGCTTACCAGCTTTCGCATTCGCTGATCGCTTTCGGCCGCGGCGAACTGTTCGGCGTGGGCCTTGGCGGCAGTGTGGAAAAACTGCATTACCTGCCTGAGGCGCATACCGACTTCCTGCTCGCGGTGATCGGCGAAGAGCTCGGCTTCGTCGGCGTGCTGGTCGTCGTCATGCTGTTTTACTGGATCGTCAAACGATCCTTCGAAATCGGCCGCCAGGCTATCGCGATCGATATGACTTTCGCGGGACTCGCGGCCAAGGGTATTGGAATCTGGATTGGTGTACAGGCTTTTATCAATATGGGTGTAAATCTCGGCTTGCTGCCAACCAAGGGCTTGACGCTTCCCTTGATGAGTTACGGCGGATCGGGCGTGCTGATCAACTGCATCGGCCTAGCCATCCTGCTGCGTATCGATTACGAAAACAGAGTGCTCATGCGTGGAGGCCGCATATGAAACGCCTCCTGATCATGGCGGCCGGAACCGGCGGCCATATTTTCCCCGGCCTTGCGATCGCACAGACCATGCGCGATCGCGGCTGGCAGGTGTCCTGGCTGGGCACGATGCACGGCATGGAACGCGACATCGTGCCGAAGCATCAGATCGAGATGGATTCCATTGACTTTGCCGGTGTGCGCGGCAAGGGGCTGATGCATACGGTGCGCGGCATGTTCAAGCTGGCCGGCGCGTTTGCGTCCTGCTTCAGCATTATCGGCCGCCGCAAGCCGGACGTGGTGCTCGGCATGGGCGGCTACGTCACCGTGCCGGGCGGCATGATGGCGAAGCTGCGCGGCGTCCCGCTTGCATTGGTCAATGCCGATGCGGCGCTGCTGCTGTCGAACAAGACGCTGACGCCAGTGGCACAACGCGTGCTGTTCGGCTTCCCGGCCGACTTCGGCGCGGCCTCGAGCAAGGCGATGGTGACCGGCAATCCGGTACGCAAGGAAATCCTTGACGTACCCTTGCCCGTGCAGCGTTATGCCGGCCGCAGCGGCCCGCTGCGCCTGCTGGTGGTCGGCGGCAGCCTGGGCGCGAAGGTGCTGAATGAATGCATTCCGGCCGCGCTGGCGCGCATCCCTGCTGAGGCTCGCCCGAGCGTCACGCATCAGTCGGGCAAGCAGCACATCGATGCGCTGCGCAAAGCCTATGCCGCTGCAGGGGTGCAGGCGGAGGTCGTCGACTTCATCGACGACATGCCGCGCCGTTACGCGGACGCGGACCTGGTGATCTGCCGCGCCGGCGCAATCACCGTGTCGGAACTGACAGCGGCGGGCGTCGCGAGCGTGCTGGTGCCCTTCGTGGCATCGACCACCTCGCACCAGCGCGACAACGCGCAATGGATGGCAGGCCAGAAGGCGGCGATCCATTTGCCGCAAAACGAATTGAACCCGGAGCGGTTGTCGCAACTGCTGCAATCGCTTTCGCGTGATGCATGCAAGACGATGGCAGAGGCGGCGCATGCCCTGGGCAGGCGCCAGGCGAACGAAACGATCGCTCACGTACTGGAAGAATTAGCCACACAAGCATGAAACACAAAGTCAAAAACATTCATTTCGTCGGCATCGGCGGCTCGGGGATGAGCGGCATCGCGGAGGTGCTGGTGAACCTCGGCTACACCGTGTCCGGCTCGGACCTCGGCAGCAATGCCGCCACGCAGCGCCTCGCGGAACTGGGCGCGAAGGTGACGCTCGGCCACACGGCGGAAAACATCGAGAACGCGGACGCCATCGTGACCTCGACCGCGGTCAAGGGCGACAACCCGGAAGTGATCGCGGGGCGCGCGAAGCGTATCCCGATCGTGCCGCGCGCTGTCATGCTCGCCGAGCTGATGCGCCTGAAGCAGGGCATCGCGATCGCCGGCACGCACGGCAAGACCACCACCACCAGCCTGGTCGCCAGCGTGCTGGCCGAAGGCGGGCTGGACCCGACCTTCGTGATCGGCGGCCGCCTCAACAGCGCGGGCGCCAATGCGAAGCTCGGCGCGGGCGATTTCATCGTCGCCGAAGCGGACGAGTCGGATGCATCCTTCCTCAACCTGTCGCCGTGCATCGAAGTCATCACCAACATCGATGCCGACCACATGGAGACCTACGACCACAGTTTCGCAAAGCTGAAACAGGCCTTCGTCGAATTCACGCAGCGCCTGCCGTTCTATGGCGTTGCGATGCTGTGCATCGACGATCCGAACGTACGCGAAATCATGCCGTTCATCTCCAAGCCCATCCTGACTTACGGCTTCCGCGAGGATGCGCAGGTGCGGGCGATCGGCGCCCGGGCGGTCGATGATCACATGGAATTCACGGTGATCCAGGAAGGTTATCCGGCGCTGGACGTGCACCTGAACCAGCCCGGCATGCACAACGTGCAGAACGCCTGCGCGGCCATCGCGATTGCGCGCGAAGTAGGCGTGAAGGATGCAGCAACGCAGAAGGCGTTGCGCGAATTCAATGGGGTCGGACGCCGCTTCACGCGTTATGGCGAGATCGGGCTGGCGGCGGGCGGAACGTTCACGCTGGTCGATGACTACGGCCATCATCCGGTGGAAATGGCGGCCACGCTGGCCGCCGCGCGTGGCGCCTATCCGGGCCGGCGCATCGTGCTGGCGTTCCAGCCGCACCGTTACACGCGCACGCGCGACCTGTTCGAGGATTTCGTGAAAGTCATGTCCTCGGTGGATGCGCTGGTGCTGGCAGACGTGTATCCGGCGGGCGAACAGCCCATCGTCGCCGCCGACGGCCGCGCGCTCGCGCATGCATTGCGCGTGCTCGGCAAGGTGGAACCGGTCTTTGTGGAAGACATCGCCGACATGCCGGCGACGATTATGAGCGTGGCAAAGGACGGGGATGTGGTCATCACCATGGGCGCCGGTTCGATCAGCGGCGTGCCCGGCAAACTGGCTCAGGGAAGTTGAGCGTGGAAGCAGGATCAATCATGAGTGCAACGGATTTGAAGAAAGAATTTGGGAAGGTCGGCGTGCTGTTCGGCGGACGCTCCGCCGAGCGCGAAGTGTCGCTGATGTCGGGCGAGGGCGTCCTGAAGGCGCTGCAGGACAAGGGCGTCGATGCGCATGGTTTCGACCCGGCCGCGCGCAGTCTCGCCGAACTCGCGGCGGAGAAGTTCGACCGCGTGTTCATCGCGCTGCATGGACGCTACGGCGAGGACGGCACGCTGCAGGGCGCGCTGGAGCAAAGA
>JAKACN010000157.1 GCA_021821365.1 Pseudomonadota bacterium
CGTCGTATTCGAGCGTGATGTCGCGGAACAGGTCGGACAGGCGCGAGATCGAGACGGTCCAGAAGACCGGCTTGTCGGGAAGGTCGGAAGCGGGGCGGGGTGGGAGTCGCATGTTTCATGAACGTTTCAGCGTTTCAAGTGTAACACAGTTTGAAACAAATCCACGGAATTGATCCAGGATAAGTCGTCGCATAAGCCATTGAAAAAACGCGTTTTTCCCAGCCGTGGGAAAAGCGGCAGAACAGAGTTACCCGGTGGCACGCCGATTGCAATAAGGGAGCCAGCTTCTCTGACTGAAACAGTTCCCACAAGGTGAAGAAATGACAATCCATTCCGCAGGCGCCGCCTTCCGCAAGGCGGTCAAAGAAGAATCCCCGCTGCAAGTCGTGGGAGCGATCAACGCCAATCATGCATTGCTGGCAAAACGCGCCGGTTATCGCGCGATCTACCTGTCCGGCGGCGGCGTGGCGGCCGGCTCGCTCGGACTGCCCGACCTCGGCATTTCCAGTCTCGACGACGTGCTGACCGATGTGCGTCGCATCACCGACGTGTGCGACCTGCCGCTGCTGGTCGACGTCGATACCGGCTTCGGTTCCTCCGCGTTCAACGTGGCGCGTACCGTGAAGTCGATGATCAAGTTCGGCGCTGCCGCGATCCACATCGAAGACCAGGTCGGCGCGAAGCGTTGCGGCCATCGTCCGAACAAGGAGATCGTGAGCAAGCAGGAAATGGTGGACCGCATCAAGGCCGCCGTCGATGCGCGCACCGATGAAAACTTCGTCATCATGGCCCGCACCGATGCGCTCGCCGTCGAAGGCCTGGAAGCCGCGATCGACCGCGCGCAGGCCTGCGTCGAGGCCGGCGCGGACATGATCTTCCCGGAAGCGATCACGCAGCTCGATATGTACAAGACCTTCGCCAATGCGGTGAAGGTGCCGATCCTCGCGAACATCACCGAGTTCGGCGCAACGCCGCTCTACACCGTCGAAGAATTGAAGGGCGTGGATGTCGGCCTGGTGCTGTATCCGCTGTCGGCTTTCCGCGCGATGAACAAGGCCGCCGAAAACGTCTATACCGCGATCCGTCGCGACGGCACGCAGAAGAACGTGGTCGATACCATGCAGACCCGTATGGAACTGTACGATCGCATCAACTACCACGACTTCGAACAAAAACTCGATGCGCTGTTTGCGCAACAAAAGGCTAAGTGACCACCTGGAGGCTATATGAGCGAACAACAAACTACGACCGGACCGAAACCGAAAAAATCCGTGGCGCTGTCGGGCGTCACCGCGGGTAACACCGCGCTGTGCACCGTCGGCAGGACAGGTAACGACCTGCACTACCGTGGCTACGACATCCTCGACGTTGCCGAGGCCTGCGAATTCGAAGAAATCGCCCACCTGCTGGTGCACGGCAAGCTGCCGACCGTGGCCGAACTGAAAGCCTACAAGGCCAAGCTGAAATCGCTGCGCGGCCTGCCGGCCAACGTCAAGGCCGTGCTGGAATGGCTGCCTGCTTCTTCGCATCCGATGGACGTGATGCGTTCCGGCGTTTCCGCACTGGGCTGCGTGCTGCCGGAAAAAGACGACCACAACACCCCGGGCGCGCGCGACATCGCCGACCGCCTGATGGCATCCCTCGGCTCCATGCTCTTGTACTGGTACCACTACAGCCACAACGGCAACCGCATCGACGTCGAAACAGACGACGATTCCATTGGCGGCCACTTCCTGCACCTGCTGCACGGCAAGGAGCCGTCGGAGCTGTGGGTCAAGGCGATGCATACGTCGCTGATCCTGTACGCCGAGCACGAATTCAACGCCTCCACCTTCACCGGCCGCGTCATTGCCGGTACGGGATCGGACATGTTCTCGGCCATCACTGGTGCGATCGGCGCACTGCGTGGCCCGAAGCACGGCGGCGCGAATGAAGTCGCCTTCGAAATCCAGAAGCGCTACGACAATCCGGACGAAGCGGAAGCAGACATCCGCCGTCGCGTGGAAAACAAGGAAGTCGTGATCGGCTTCGGCCATCCGGTGTATACCGTGTCCGACCCGCGCAACAAGGTCATCAAGGAAGTCGCGCGCAACCTGTCGAAGGATGCTGGGTCGATGAAGATGTTCGACATCGCCGAGCGCCTGGAAAGCGTGATGTGGGACGTCAAGAAGATGTTCCCGAACCTCGACTGGTTCTCCGCCGTGTCCTATCACATGATGGGCGTGCCGACCGCGATGTTCACGCCGCTGTTCGTGATCTCGCGCACCTCCGGCTGGGCGGCGCATATCATCGAGCAGCGCATCGACAACAAGATCATCCGCCCGAGCGCCAACTACGTCGGTCCGGAAGACCTGAAGTTTGTGCCCATCAATAAGCGTAAATAATCGCAAGCAAGGAAGCAAGGTGCGCTAACCGCACCTTGCACTCTGTGGAAAAAGCGGTGCGCATGGCGCACCCACTTCGACTCAACTTTTTCACTATCGATTCCATGAACACCGCATACCGCAAACCCCTTCCTGGCACCACACTGGACTACTTCGATGCCCGCGCCGCGGTCGAGGCCATCCAGCCGGGCGCCTGGGAAAAACTGCCTTATACCTCCCGCGTGCATGCCGAGAACCTGGTGCGCCGTTGCGAGCCGGCCATCCTTACCGACTGCCTGAAGCAGCTCATCGAGGTCAAGCGCGAGCGTGACTTCCCCTGGTTCCCTGCACGCGTGGTCTGTCACGACATTCTTGGCCAGACCGCGCTGGTCGACCTCGCCGGCCTGCGCGACGCCATTGCCGACCAGGGTGGTGATCCGGCGCTGGTGAATCCTGTCGTGCCGGTGCAACTGATCGTCGACCACTCGCTGGCCGTGGAATGCGGCGGCTTTGATCCGCAGGCGTTCCAGAAGAATCGCGCCATCGAGGATCGCCGCAACGAAGACCGCTTCCACTTCATCGACTGGACCAAGCAGGCGTTCAAGAACGTCGACGTGATCCCCGCGGGCAACGGCATCATGCACCAGATCAACCTGGAGAAGATGTCGCCGGTCATCCACGCGATCGATGGCGTGGCCTACCCTGACACCTGCGTCGGCACCGACAGTCACACGCCGCATGTTGATGCGCTGGGCGTGATCGCCGTCGGTGTGGGCGGCCTCGAAGCCGAGAACGTCATGCTGGGCCGCGCGTCCTGGATGCGCCTGCCGGAAATCGTCGGTGTCGAGCTCACCGGCAAGCGTCAGCCGGGCATCACCGCGACCGACATCGTACTGGCGCTCACCGAATTCCTGCGCAAGTCGAAGGTGGTCGGTGCTTACCTTGAGTTCTACGGCGAAGGGGCTTCTTCGCTGACGCTGGGCGACCGCGCCACCATTTCCAACATGGCGCCGGAATACGGCGCCACCGCGGCGCTGTTCTCCATCGACCAGCAGACGCTCGATTACCTGACACTCACCGGCCGCACCGCAGAGCAGGTGAAGCTGGTCGAGACCTATGCGAAGCAGGCAGGCCTGTGGTCCGACACGCTGAAGAATGCACAATACGAGCGCGTGCTGAAGTTCGATCTGTCGGCGGTCGTGCGCAACATGGCCGGTCCGTCCAATCCGCATGCACGTGTTGCAACGAGCGATCTCGCCTCCAAGGGCATCGCCGGCAAGTGGGAAGAAGTCCCTGGCCAGATGCCGGACGGCGCGGTGATCATCGCGGCCATCACGAGCTGCACCAACACCTCCAATCCGCGCAACGTGATCGCCGCCGCGCTGCTGGCGCGCAATGCGAACCGCTTCGGTCTGACACGCAAGCCGTGGGTGAAGACCTCCCTCGCGCCTGGTTCGAAGGCGGTGGAGCTCTACCTGGAAGATGCCGGCCTGAAGTCTGAACTGGAAAAGCTCGGCTTTGGCATCGTGGCCTTTGCCTGCACGACCTGCAATGGCATGTCCGGCGCGCTCGATCCGAAGATCCAGCAGGAGATCATCGACCGCGATCTGTACGCTACTGCTGTCCTGTCGGGCAACCGCAACTTCGACGGCCGCATCCATCCGTACGCGAAGCAGGCTTTCCTCGCATCGCCGCCGCTGGTCGTGGCTTATGCGATTGCCGGCACGGTGCGCTTCGACATCGAGCGCGATTCGTTCGGTACCGACAAGAACGGCAAGCCGATCACGCTGAAGGACCTGTGGCCGACGGATGAAGAGATCGATGCCATCGTCAAGGCCAGCGTGAAGCCGGAGATGTTCAACAAGGTCTACGTGCCGATGTTCGACCAGCGCACAGGGACGACCGCTTCGGCCAGCCCGCTGTACAACTGGCGCCCAATGTCGACCTACATTCGCCGTCCGCCGTACTGGGAAGGCGCGCTGGCCGGCGAGCGCACGTTGAAGGGCATGCGCCCGCTGGCGGTGCTGCCGGACAACATCACGACGGACCACCTGTCGCCGTCCAACGCCATCCTCGCGGATTCCGCGGCGGGTGAATACCTTGCCAAGATGGGCCTGCCGGAAGAGGACTTCAATTCGTACGCAACGCACCGCGGTGACCATCTCACCGCGCAACGCGCAACCTTCGCCAACCCGACCTTGAAAAACGAGATGGCGGTGGTCGATGGAAAGATGAAGCAGGGCTCGCTGGCACGCGTGGAACCGGAAGGCAAGGTCATGCGCATGTGGGAAGCGATCGAAACCTACATGGAACGCAAGCAGCCGCTGTGCATCATCGCCGGCGCCGACTACGGCCAGGGATCGTCGCGCGACTGGGCGGCCAAGGGCGTGCGTCTCGCCGGTGTGGAAGCGATCGTTGCGGAAGGCTTCGAGCGCATCCATCGCACCAACCTGATCGGCATGGGCGTGCTGCCGCTGGAGTTCAAACCGGGCGTGAACCGCAAGACCTTGAACATCGACGGTACCGAAACCTATGACGTGATCGGCGAGCGCAAGCCGCGCACCGATCTCACGCTCGTGATCCATCGCAAGAACGGCGAGCGCGTCGAAGTGCCGGTGACCTGCCGTCTCGATACCGCAGAAGAAGTGTCGATCTACGAAGCGGGCGGCGTGCTGCAGCGCTTCGCGCAAGACTTCATCGAGTCGGCGAAGGCGGCGTAATTCACATCACTTGTAGGGCTCCTTCCCCCTTGCAGGGGGAAGGTTGGGATGGGGGTAGAGTGATTGATCCGATTCTCCCTATGGCTCGACCACTCTACCCCCACCCTGGCCCACCCCCGGCAAGGGGGAGGGGATCGGTAAGCAGATATAGAATTCAGCAGGTAGGGTGCGCTCTGCGCATCGGCGCTCCGGCAACGGCACTGATGCGCCGAGCGCACCCTACGCGGTAATGCAAAGGGCGGCGCGGCAACGCGCCTTCCGTTTCACAGGAAACCATTCATGGCCCACGTACCCCAAATCAGAATCCCCGCCACCTACCTGCGCGGCGGCACCAGCAAAGGTGTGTTCTTCCGCCTGCAGGACTTGCCCGAGCGCGCGCAAGTGCCAGGCGCGGCGCGCGATGCGCTGCTGATGCGCGTCATCGGCAGCCCCGACCCGTACGGCAAGCAGATCGATGGCATGGGCGGCGCGACCTCCAGCACCAGCAAGACCGTCATCGTCTCGAAGAGCAGCAAGGCGGATCATGACGTCGATTATCTGTTCGGCCAGGTCTCCATCGACAAGTCCTTCGTCGACTGGAGCGGCAATTGCGGCAATCTTTCCGCCGCTGTCGGACCCTTTGCCATCAGCACCGGCCTGGTCGATCTCGCGCGCATTCCGAAGGATGGCATGGCCACCGTCCGCATCTGGCAGGCCAACATCGGCAAGACCATCATCGCGCACGTGCCGATGACGAACGGCCTCGTGCAGGAAACCGGCGACTTCGAACTCGACGGCGTGACCTTCCCGGCTGCCGAAGTGCAACTGGAATTCATGGACCCTGCTGCCGAGGAAGAGGGCGCGGGCGGATCGATGTTCCCCACCGGGAACCTGGTCGATGATCTTGAAGTGCCCGGTGTCGGCACGCTCAAGGCGACCATGATCAATGCCGGCATCCCGACCATCTTCGTGAATGCGGAAGCGATCGGCTACACCGGCGCCGAGCTGCAGGATGCCATCAATGGCGATGCCAAGGCACTCGCCATGTTCGAAACGATTCGCGCATTCGGCGCGCTGCGCATGGGCCTTATCAAGAATGTCGATGAAGCCGCGACGCGCCAGCACACGCCGAAGGTGGCCTTCGTCGCAAAGCCGGCCGATTACATTTCGTCCAGCGGCAAGCAGGTCAGGGCAGGCGACATCGACCTGCTGGTGCGCGCGCTGTCGATGGGCAAGCTGCACCATGCGATGATGGGCACCGCAGCAGTAGCCATCGGCACTGCCGCAGCAATCCCGGGCACGCTGGTGAATCTCGCTGCCGGCGGCGGCGAGCGCAATGCGGTGCGCTTCGGCCATCCGTCGGGCACCTTGCGCGTCGGCGCCGAAGCCGGCAAGGTCAACGGCGAATGGACCGTGACCAAGGCCATCATGAGCCGCAGCGCGCGCGTGTTGATGGAAGGATGGGTGCGCGTTCCGGGCGATTCGTTCTAAGGAACAAGACCGCCTGCGGCCTGTCCTAATGACATCATGGCAGCCGGGACATTCGACATGAAATCAGCCAAGCGCCCCGACTGGGACAAGGTCCTGGTCGATATTGTTGAGTATGTGCAGGACTACGCAATCACATCGCGGATCGCCTATGAAACCGCGCGCAACTGCCTGATCGATACGCTGGGCTGCGGGCTGGAAGCGCTCGAATACCCGGCCTGCACCAAGCTGCTCGGACCGGTCGTACAGGGCACGATGGTCCCGAATGGCGCGAAGGTGCCGGGCACGCAGTTCCAGCTCGATCCGGTGCAGGCCGCATTCAACATCGGCGCGATGATTCGCTGGCTGGATTTCAACGATACCTGGCTGGCGGCGGAGTGGGGCCATCCTTCGGACAACCTCGGCGGCATACTCGCCACCGCCGATTGGCTGTCGCGCAATGCGGTGGCTGCGGGAAAGAAACCGCTGACCATGAAGGATGTGCTGGCCGGCATGATCAAGGCGCATGAAATCCAGGGCTGCATCGCGCTTGAGAATTCTTTCAACAAGGTTGGCATCGACCATGTCGTGCTGGTGAAGGTGGCATCGACCGCTGTCGTCGCGCACATGCTCGGCCTGTCGCGCGAAGAAATGCTCAACACGGTGTCGCTGGCGTGGGTCGACGGACAGTCGCTGCGCACCTACCGGCATGCGCCGAACACAGGATCGCGCAAATCGTGGGCCGCCGGCGACGCGACTTCTCGCGCCGTGCGCCTCGCGCTGATGGCAAGAACGGGTGAAATGGGCTATCCCTCGGCGCTGACGGCGAAGACGTGGGGTTTCTACGATGTGCTGTTCAAGGGGCAGCCATTCAAGTTCCAGCGCGACTACGCAAGCTATGTGATGGAAAACATCCTGTTCAAGATTTCCTTCCCCGCAGAGTTCCATGCGCAGACGGCGGTGGAAGCGGCGATGGCGCTGCACGAACAATTGAAGACGGCGGGCCGGTCGGTCGACGAGATCGCGAAGATCACGATCCGCACGCACGAAGCCTGCATCCGCATCATCGACAAGAAGGGGCCGCTGACGAATCCGGCGGACCGCGACCACTGCATCCAGTACATGGTGGCGGTGCCGCTGATCTTCGGGCGCTTGACTGCCGCAGATTACGAAGAGGATGTCGCAGCCGACACGCGCATCGATGCCTTGCGCGAGAAGATCGTGTGCGTGGAAGATCCGGCCTTCACGAAGGATTATCACGATCCCGAGAAGCGCTCGATTGCGAATGCGCTGACCGTCGAGTTCAAGGACGGCGGGAAGATGAAGGAGGTGGCCGTCGAATATCCGATCGGTCATGCGCGGCGCCGCAAGGAAGGCATTCCCCTGCTGGAGGCCAAGTTCAGGAGGAACCTGGCGCGGCGCTTTCCTGCGAAGCAGCAAACGCTGATTCTCGACGTGTCGCTCGACCAGAAAAAACTGGAGGCGATGCCGGTGCACGAGTATGTCGACCTTTATGTGATCTGATCGGCGGCCACGGATTGGGAAGCGGGCGTATCGGCATTCTTGTCCGAGTGCTTTTTACAGAGTTTTTTCATTGGAGCGTAAGTGCTCAGTAAGTCGCAGTACGCATACTAAAACTATCCCGTGCCGGGACATGCGGCATGGACCCACTGACTGGAGGAGCTATGAACTTCGCGGATTTCTACAAGCAATCGGTCGATAACCCGGAGGTGTTCTGGGGCAACGAAGCGAAGCTGATCGACTGGAACGAGCCGTACAAGAAGGTGCTCGACTATTCCCGCCCGCCGTTCACGAAATGGTTTGTCGGCGGCATGACCAATCTCTGTTACAACGCCGTCGACCGCTGGGTCGACAAGCAGGGCGATAAGGCCGCGCTGATCGCGATTTCGACCGAGACGAACACCGAGAAGGTCTATTCGTTCCGTGAATTGCAGGATGAAGTCACGCGTGCCGCGGCGATGATGCAATCGCTCGGCGTGGGCAAGGGCGACCGCGTCCTGATCTACATGCCGATGATTGCGGAAGCCGCGTTTGCAATGCTGGCCTGCGCGCGCATCGGCGCGATCCATTCAGTGGTGTTTGGCGGTTTCGCATCCAACAGTCTCGCCACGCGCATCGACGATGCGAAACCGGCGCTGATCGTGTCCGCCGACGCCGGTTCGCGCGGCGGCAAGGCGGTGGCCTACAAACCCCTGCTGGATGAAGCGATCAAGCTTGCGGAGCACAAGCCTGCGCATGTGTTGTTGGTGAACCGCGGGCTGGTGCCGATGACGACCGTCGAGGGGCGCGATGTCGATTACGCGACGCTGCGCGAGCAGAACCTGCGCGCCCAGGTGCCGGTGACCTGGCTGGAATCGAACGAACCCTCCTACATCCTCTATACGTCGGGAACGACAGGCAAGCCGAAGGGTGTGCAGCGCGATGTGGGCGGCTATGCCGTGGCGCTGGCGGCGTCGATGAAGTACATCTTCTGCGGCAATGCGGGCGAAACCTATTTCTCCACCTCCGATATCGGCTGGGTGGTGGGACACTCCTATATCGTGTATGGTCCGCTGATCGCGGGCATGGCGACCGTCATGTACGAAGGCTTGCCGATTCGCCCGGACGCGGGCATCTGGTGGAGCATCGTCGAGAAGTACAAGGTCACGCGCATGTTCTCCGCGCCGACCGCGGTGCGCGTGCTGAAGAAGCAGCCGGCGGAATTCATGAAGAAGTACGACTTGTCCTCACTCAAGGCGCTGTACCTCGCGGGCGAGCCGCTCGACGAGCCGACCTCCGCGTGGATCTCGTCGGAACTCGGCGTGCCGATCATCGACAACTATTGGCAGACCGAAACCGGCTGGCCGATCCTGTCGGTTGCCAAGGGCGTGGAGGACAAGGCGACGCGCCTCGGCAGTCCCGGCGTGCCGATGTTCGGCTACAAGGTGAAGCTGCTCAATGAAACGACCGGCGAACTGTGCGGCGCGAATGAGAAAGGCGTGGTGGTGATCGAAGGCCCGCTGCCCCCCGGCTGCATGCAGACCGTGTACGGCGACGACGAGCGCTTCGTGAAGACCTACTGGGCGAACTTCAAGGAACAGGTGTACTCGACCTTCGACTGGGGCATTCGCGATGCGGACGGCTACTACTTTATCCTTGGCCGTACCGACGACGTGATCAACGTTGCCGGCCATCGCCTCGGTACGCGTGAAATCGAGGAAAGCATTTCCAGCCATCCGAATGTGTCCGAGGTCGCGGTGGTCGGCGTCGAAGACAAGCTCAAGGGGCAGGTGGCGGTTGCCTTCGCGATCCTGAAGGATGCGTCTCCGACTGCGACGCCGGAAGGACGCAAGGCGCTGGAGGCGGAGGTCATGGGCGTGGTCGACAAGCAACTCGGTGCGGTGGCCCGCCCGGCGCGCGTGCACTTCGTGACGCTGTTGCCGAAGACCCGTTCCGGCAAGCTGCTGCGGCGTTCGATCCAGGCGATCTGCGAAGGACGCGATCCGGGCGATTTGACGACAATCGAAGATCCGACTTCGTTGCAGCAGGTCAAGGCAGCGGTCAGCGAGGCCTGATCGATTCATTGACGCAACTCTTCGCCGTGCCGGATCGTGCTGTCCGGCGCGGCGTTTCTTCTCTGAAGCAACGCAGGCGCGACGCTTGCCCGCTGATTCATTTTCCTCCCTGGCGCGCCGCGCCCCCTACCTTCCCGGCGGTGCATGAACCCGGGGAACATCCCTTGCCTTTGTCCGTCTCAGTGGATTGACACCTGCATAACTCACGCGCTGCGGCATGGCGCGCCGTGCCGGTAAGTGTCGCGCGCATTCCATTCCGACAACTGTTGACCTGCCAGTCGGGAGAAGATGCGTTACCGTTTCATTGCATGTCATTGCGACGGATTTTTCATCACTGCCACGGTAGAAAGGGTGATACCAGTGTATGGATACAACGTGCCAGGCGAACATGCAATCCTTGTGGAAGCATCCCACTTTTCGCCGCACGTTGACCTTGCTCATGCCTGGATGCAAAACCGCGTTCGTCGAGCGCGGTTTTGTGCATTTTGTGGAGTCAGAAAACATCACCGCTGAAGACGGAGCGCATTTGCTCGCAAGGCATGCCCATGACCGAAGCTGACGAGATCAGAGTCCTCCTCGTAAACGACGACCCCGGTTCGCTGTTTGCATTGAACACTATCCTCACGGACCTGGAGGCCAGCATCGAGACAGCATCCTCCGGCGAAGAAGCGCTGATGCGCCTGCTCAAGCAGGATTTCGCCGTGATCATCCTTGATGTGAAGATGTCGGGCCTCGACGGCTTCGAGACTGCGCGGCTGATCCGGCAACGGCCGCGTTCGAGATATACCCCGATCATCTTCCTGACTTCGCATCGTGCCACCGACCTCGACCGCGCCACGGGGTACGAGTTGGGTGCGGTCGATTACCTGTTCATGCCGGTTGCGCCGGAAGTGCTGAAATCCAAGGTGCAGGTCTTCATCGACCTGGCGAAAAAGAATCGTCGGCGCGAGCGCAAGGACGTTGAGCTGGAGTATTTGAACCAGGCGCTTAAACGCGAACTGGAACACGTGATGCGGTTGAATGAGGCGCTGCGCCTGGAAATCGCCACGCGCCAGCAGGCAGAGAATGCGGCGCAGCGCAGCGAGATCGAACGCCTGATCGTGCAGCATGCGGGCGATTACGTGGCGCTGCTCGATGCGCAGGCGAACTGGGTCTACGCTAGCCCTTCCTATTACACCGCCTTCGGCCCCGGGGTTCATCCCGGCGAATCGTATTTCAACATCGTGCAGGACGAGGATCGCGAGCGCGTGCACATGGCATTCTCCCGCATGATCGAGGGCGGGCCATACAACCGCCTGCAGTATCGCGTTCCGCTGCCGGATCATGGTGTGCGTCACCTGGAGTCCGAGACCAGTCTGATCCGCAACCCGGAAGGCGTGGTGGAGCAAGTGGTCATGGTGTCGCGCGACATCACCGAACGCAAGGAAATGGAAGCCTACATCCTGCATCAGTCCTTCCACGATGCGCTCACCGGTCTTCCCAATCGCCTGCTGCTGGAAGACCGGATGAAGCAAGCGACCGCCCACTCGGGGCGCCAGCATGAAACGCTTGCCGTGCTGT
>JAKACN010000158.1 GCA_021821365.1 Pseudomonadota bacterium
CGCGCGCAGCTCTTCGCCGAACAGTCGGACCAGTTCACCGCGCCGCGGCGGCGGCACGTTCCGCCAGTGCGCGAAGGCTCCCTGCGCGCTTGCGATCTTTTCCTGAACCTGATGCGGCGTGGCAGCGTGCAGGCCGGCAAGCATTCCGCCGTCGATCGGACTGACGCTATGAAAACTTCTACCTCGCCATGGCGTCAGGTCAACGCCCAGTTCGCCAAGCAATTGCGTTATTGAATCCATGTGCATGCTCCTTTGTCACGCGGCATAGAAGCGCCCGAAACGATTGGCCAGAAAATCGGCGAGCCTTGCCTGCTCCTGCCGCACCAGGCCGGCCTTCGGCAGTTTGCCCTCCATCACCAGATCGACCATGGTGCAAATGCCCGCAGCAGTCGTGACCTGAATCGCCGACAACAGTTCGCCGTTGACTTCCTGGCTGTAAATCTTCTTCGCGTAAGTTTCCTGTTCGAGCCGGCTGTCGCGCATGCCGCACACGCTGACGAACACCAGCACCACGTCCTGCCTGGTAATCGGAATGGATGCCTCCAGGACCTCCTTCAGGATCGCACGCCGGTCCGGCAGGCCGAGCTGCAGGTCACGCACCAGCATCTTGATGATATCCCGATGACCGGGATAGCGCACCGTCTTGTAGTTCAGGTTCTGCACCTTCCCCGCCATGCTGTCGCACAAGGTGCCGAGGCCGCCCGATGTGTTGAACGCTTCGTAGTCGATGCCATCCAGCGAGAAATGCTCCATGCCCTCGAGCGGAGGCACTTCGCGCAGCCGGCCGTCGACGATTGCTTCGCACAGGTTGCAGTATTCGTTGATCAGGCCGTCGGTACTCCAGGTCAGGTTGTATTTCAGCGCATTGCTCGGGAAGGTCGGCAAGGCGCCGACACGCATGTGCACATCGCGCAGCCTGTCGAAGCGGCTGGCGACATCGTTCGCAACAATCGAGATGAAGCCGGGCGCGAGGCCGCATTGCGGCACGAACGCGGTCGTTGCATCTTCGGCCAGCCGCTTCACGACGCGAGTGCTCTCGACGTCTTCCGTGAGATCGAAATAGTGCGCGCCGGCCTTCTTCGCGGCGGCTGCGATAATCGGGGTCAGGAAGTACGGGCAAGCGGACAAGGTAATGTGGTGTCCGTCGATCAGGTCGAACGCCGTGCCCGGATTGGCGATGTCCGCCTCGACGACGCTTACGTTCGGAAAACACATCGCCCTCACATGGGACAGCCGCTGCGGATCGCGGTCGGCCACCGTGAGTTGATAATCGTCGGCGTGCGACAGCAGATTGACGATGGCATCGCCGATCTTGCCGGCCCCGAGGAGGATGATTCTGGTTTTCATTGTGCTCTCCCGTCATGGTGGCGCATATGAAAAGTCTAGAATTGCCCGATGTCAGAAAACAGGGAGCAATGCGTCGTCATAATGTATTATTCAAATACAATTTGACGAATCATCGCGACATTTCGAACAAGCCCCTGATCAAGATGAAACCGACGCTCGATGATATCGACAACAAGATCCTCGCCCTGTTGATGGACGATGCGCGCATGCCGGTGTCCACCATCGCCAAGCGGGTGGATATCGCGCGCACCACCGCGATTGCGCGCATCGGCAATCTGGAAAAGCGCGGCATCATCGCCGGCTACGGCGTGCGGCTGAACCAGGAGTTGTATCAGCCGGCGGTGCGCGCCTATGTCGGCATCGCGATGGATCCGCGCAAGGCCGTCAATCTTGTCAAGACGTTACAGAAAATGCCCGAAGTGGAGACCCTGTGCGCGGTCAGCGGCCCCGTCGATTACATGCTCACCCTGCGCTGCCAGTCCACCGGCGAACTCGACCGCCTGCTCGACCAGATCGGCGCCATTGACGGTGTGCGGCAGACATCCACATCGATCATCCTGACGAGACGCATCGACCGCAGCCCTATCTAGTCGAAACGGAATTCGCTAGACTCGATCCCGGACAACCAGGAAACACACATCATGCAAACCATCCCCGAAACCAAGAAAAGCCACCTGTGGCGCAAGGTCGTCTGGCACACCGATCCGGAAACGCATCCGCTCGGCCCGTTCCACTCGGCCGAGATCTATTGCTGCGAAGAGTCGAACGGCTATGCCGTCTGGTATGTGCGCAAGCTGGCGCGGGACGATGTCCGCGGCAAGGCCGGCGTGGAAAACGCGGACTACCTGCTGAAGTATTTTTCGAAGAATGCGCGCGATGAAGCGATCGAATATGCGGTCGTGATTGCGCACAGCGCACCGACCGTCGACAAGCTGATCGAAATCCTCGACACGCGCGCGGCGGCGGCCCAGAAGGTATAACAGCCGCAGCGTTGGGGATGTCCACGGAAAACGCTCGGCATGTCCACTGAAAACGCGGACATCGACACGAAGTTTTCGTGTCTTTTGTGTTTTTCGTGGACGAGGATTTACGTGTCGCGGCTAGTCTCCTACATTCGTCACATCGAGGTTATTCAACACGCGATCAGACCGGCCACAGTGGCGGCTCATCCATCTGCGCAACCTGTTCGCGTAATTCTAGGATGCGGTCCTGCCAGTAGCGTTGCGTGTTGAACCAGGGGAAGGCCGCCGGAAACGCCGGATCGTCCCAGCGACGCGCCAGCCAGGCGGAATAATGAATCAGCCGCAGGGTGCGCAAGGCCTCGACCAGGTGCAGTTCGCGCGCGTCGAACTCGCAGAAATCCTCGTATCCCGCCAGCAGGTCGGATAGCTGGCGCACCATGTCCGCCCGTTCGCCCGACAACAGCATCCACAGATCCTGGACGGCCGGCCCCATCCGGCTATCGTCGAAGTCGACGAAATGCGGGCCGGCATCCGTCCACAACACGTTGCCGCAATGGCAATCGCCGTGCAGGCGCAGGGTGCGAATGTCTCCGGCACGCTCGTAGCAGCGGCGCACGCCGTCCAGCGCCTGCGACGTCACGCTGCGATACGCTTCGGCAAGGTCGGACGGGATGAAACCATGCGCAAGCAGGTAATCGCGCGGCTCCTCGCCAAAGCTCGCGATGTCGAGCGTCGGACGCAACTGGAATGGCTGAAGTGCGCCAACGGCATGAATACGGCCGATGAAGCGCCCCAGCCATTCGAGGGTTGCCGGGTCGTCCAGCTCCGGCGCCCGTCCGCCATGCTTCGGGAAAACGGCAAAGCGATAATCGTCGAAGCGATGCAGCGTGCCCTGCCCCGCCAGCGCGAGTGCCGGTACGGCCGGAATCTCGCGGTCGGCCAGTTCCTGGACGAAAGCATGTTCTTCGAGGATGGCCGCATCGCTCCAGCGCCCCGGGCGGTAGAACTTCGCCACCACCGGCGGCCCCTGCTCCATGCCGATCTGATAGACACGGTTCTCGTAACTGTTCAATGCGAGCAGGCGCCCGTCGCCGTACAGACCGAGGCTTTCCAGGGCGGCAAGGACCACATCCGGCGTCAGGCCGGAAAAGGGATGAGTAGAAGTGGTGTTCACGGCCCGCATTGTACGCCCTTAACACTTTGTCCAAATCTGTACCAGAAATCACACAGCGCTTGACCGCCCGTATCCCGAAAACAACCAGTCGTCAGCCGACTATTGCCATGCAGAAACACCTCAATACCCTTTAGGTATGAGGCTGATAGGCTCATCTTTAATGTAGGCAATTGACTTACACCATGAACAGACCAACAACCACAATATTGTCCACCGGACCGAAGCGATACAGCGGATTCACGCTGATCGAACTGATCATTACCGTCGTCATCGTGGGGATCATTGCAGCAATTGCCTATCCGTCCTATACGCGCAACGTCATGAAGTCGAATCGTTCCGCCGCCGAGAGTTTCATGCTCTCGCTGGCCACGCGGGAAGAGCAATACCTGCTTGACAGCCGCCAGTACACGGCCACGGTCGCTGATCTCCTGTCGGTTCCGGCGGACGTCGGCCGCAATTACAACGTCACCATTGCCATCGTCGCCGCGCCGCCGTCCTACACCATCACCGCCACGCCGATCGGCAACCAGCTGAGTGCCGACACGGCCTGCGGCACCTTGACGCTGGCGCAGGATGGCACCAAGGGCGTTTCGGGCAGTGCCGGCGTCGCAAGCTGCTGGTGAGAGCACACCATGACAAGTTATCGCTCCAGGAAGGTTTTCGACCAGCGCGCCGCGCGCGCCGAGTGCTCCGGCGGCTTCACGCTGACGGAATTGCTCGTCACGCTCACGATTTCGGCGATCCTTCTCGGCATCGGCGTTCCATCGTTCGTCAGTTTCATCGGCGGTCAGGCTGCGACGACCGCATCGCACGATGTCACGTCCATGCTGATTCTTGCGCGTAGCGAAGCCATCAAGCGCAATACCGACGTCGTGGCCACGCCGGTTTCCGGCGACTGGAAGAATGGCTGGACCGTCGACGTCACGTCCGGCGGCACGACAACGACCATCAGCAAGCAGGCCGCCTACAAGGGGCTGACGATCACCAGCTCCGCCACTTCCGTCACCTATGGAAGCAACGGCCGGGTTCAGGGGTCCACCGTGCCGACCTTCGAAATCGCTGGCAACTCGCGTACGCGCTGCGTCAAGGTCACGCTGAGCGGCCTGCCGAACGGCACGACGGGAAGCTGCTCATGAACGTCGCAACCAATCGCTTAACCAGCCAAGGTGGCTTCAACATGATTGAAGTCCTAGTCACGCTGACGGTGCTGCTGATCGGCTTGCTCGGCCTTGCCGGCACCATGATGCACGGCCACCGCTCGGAGGCCGAGTCGTACCAGCGCGCCCAGGCGCTGGTGCTCATGCAGGACATGGTGGCGCGCATCAACGCCAACCGCAAGGTGGCCAGCTGTTATGCCGTCACGACCGATGCCGCCGCCGGCACGCCGTATCTCGGGACCTCGGCCAGCGCCACTCCGGCATGTGCCGCGGGGACGGCATCCCAGAACGCGCTCGCCATACAGGATCTGAACGACTGGAGCGCCCTGTTAAGCGGCGCCGCGGAAACGGCCAACAACGCCAATGTGGGAGCAATGAACGGTGCGCGCGGCTGCGTGACATACGACGCGACTACCCAGGTGTATCAGGTCAGCGTGGCATGGCAAGGGCTCGGAAAGACTGCCGTTCCGCCCGGCACCTGGAACTGCGCGAAAGGCAATTACGGCGACGATGACAAATGGCGGCGCGTCGTCAGCGTCACCCTCAAGATCGCGGCCCTCAACTGACTGCCATGAAAACCTTCACGCACAACTCTTTCCCGCGCGAGCGCCGCCGCGCCCCGATGCGCCTTGGCCGCCATTCCGGCCTGTCGCTGGTGGAGCTGATGATTTCGATTGCCATCGGACTCGCGCTGCTGGCGGGCATCACGTCGCTGATCTCGCAGCAGAGTGCCGCCACGACTGAACTGGACAAGGCCAGCCGGCAAATCGAAAACGGCCGCTATGCGACGCAGCTGCTGCGGGAAGACCTGGAACTCGCGGGCTTCTGGGGCGAGTATTACGACGTTGCGGCAGCATCCTCCCTGTATGACCCATGCGCCATGACGGTAGCGGATCTGACCGCTGCCATCAGCCTTCCGATCCAGGGGTACGACTCCCCCGCGACCGTCCCCTCGCCCTTGTCCGGCTGCCTCACCGATGCCGACCACAAGGCGGGAACCGACATCCTCGTCGTGCGCCGCGCGGAAACGGCGACGATTCCCCTGGCGAGCGCCGTGCCCGGGCAGCCCTATGTACAAGCCGGCCTGAACGTATCAAGCACCATGGACAAGGTCATCGGAACAGGATCGGACACCAGCGTATTCACCTTGAAGAAACGGGACGGCACTGCCGCTCCTCTGCGCAATTACGCTGTTCACATTTACTTCGTCAGCGCCTGCAACGTGCCGGCCAGCGGCACCTCCTGCACGGGCAGTGGCGATGACGGCGGCAAGCCGGTTCCGACACTCAAGCGCCTTGAGCTCGGCGTGACCGGAGGTGTCGCTTCGTTCAGCATTACTCCATTGGCTGAAGGCATCGAAAACATGCAGCTCGACTACGGCATCGACGCCGACGGCGACGGCACGCCGGACTACTACACGACAGGAACCAGCAATAACGCCGGCACCGCCATGACGGCGACCGACTGGGGCAACGCGGTGACCGTCAGGCTGAACATTCTGGCACGCAATACCGAACTCTCCGCCGGCCATGACGATGCCAAGACCTACACGCTCGGCGCCGCAGGCACGGTCGGACCGTTCCATGATGCCTACAAACGACGTGTATTCACTGAAGTGGTGCGCGCCACCAACCCGAGCGGACGGAGGTCATGATGAAGACGAAACACGATCAAACCGGCGCTACGCTCGTCGTCGCCATGATCATGCTGGTCGTGCTGACCCTGCTCGTGGTCTCGGGCATCCGCTCCAGCACCACCAACCTGCGCATCACCGGCAACATGCAAGTGCAAGGCGAAGTCACGGCCGCAGCGCAGCAGGCCATCGAGCAGGTGCTGGATTCCGACTACACGACCAATCCGGTGGCGCAAACCGTCGATGTGCCGATGGGCGCCGCCGACTATACCGTCAATGTTTCGCCGCCAGTCTGCGCGAACACGGCGCCGGTTGCCACCGACGAACTCAATCCCAGCGACCCGAAGGATCTCGCTTGCTTCGGTTCGAGCGACCCGACCTCCGTCACCCAGGTCACCGGCGGTACGGAGAAACAGGTTCTCGAAGCCTCGCTGTGCAACAAGCAGCTTTGGGAAGTCCAGGCCGACGTCAACGACAGCAACAGCGGCGCCAAGACAACGGTGGTGCAAGGCGTCGCGGTGCGCGCGGGACGGATGTCAGGCTGCTGATCCGGAACGACATTCAACAATTCAAACGCAGGTAAGACGAACGGCGTGCACGCGCCGGGGAGGAAATCATCATGAAAATTACATCAATGGTCCGCACCGGGCTGCTTGCAGTGCTTCTTCTCTCTCCGCTTGCAGGCAGGGCCGACGATATTGATATTTATGACGGCCAGAATGCGGGTACGGCACCGAATCTGCTGATTGTCCTGGATAATGCGGCCAATTTCTCCGCGAGCGCTGGCAACTGCACTTATGACGACGATGGCACCGCGCCAACACTCAATGGCACTGCCGGCGGCATCGAGCAATGCGCCATCTACAACGTCATCAATTCGCTTGACGTCAATGCCGACGGCACCGCCAAGGTTAACATCGGGATGATGTTCTTCAACGCCTCCTTCGGAGCAGACTATGGCTGTGCAAGCGGCGGCAACGGCGGCTGCCTGGTCAAACCGCTCATGCCGATGACGGCGGCGAACAAGACTGCGCTGAAGGCGTGGATCAGGCAGTGGGTCACGTCGGGCAACACGGCCAACAATATCAAGGCAAGCGGAGAAGCAACGGCTGCAGTCGTGCAGGAGGCGTGGGCGTATTTCGCCGGGAAGACCGGCCTGTCCGGCACCACGTACCCGACCATGTCAGAAGTTTCATGCCAGAAGAACTACATGGTCTACATCGGCAACGCCTTTACGAACGCCGGCACACCAAGCGACGGCGGCAGCACAAGCCCGAGCTCTTCGCTCAATAGCGCGCCCGGCATTACCGCCGCCCTGAAAACGAGTATCACGGTACCTTCCGGATGCTACGGCACCTTCGGCTATGCCTCGTCCTGCCCGGCCGTATCCAGCCCGGCATTCAGCTGCGGCACCTATTCGATGGGCAACCACACGGATTCATCCGGCCTGTACGCCGACGAATGGACTCGCTACATGTACCAGGTCGACCTCAGCGGCATGGTCGGCGGTACGCGCAATATCACGACTTATACGGTGGGCTTGCTCGGCCCGAGCTGCAAATCGGACTATCCGGCGCTGCTGAACAGCATGGCCAACGTCGGCGGCGGCAAATACTTCCCCACCTCGAGCTACAGCGACATCAGCGCCGCCCTCACGAAAATCCTGAACGAAGTCCAGGCCGTCAACAGCGTGTTCGCATCATCCAGTCTGCCGGTCAGCGTGAACACTCAGGGCACCTACCTCAACCAGATCTACATGGGCATGTTCCGCCCGGACAAGGGCGGCAATCCACGCTGGGTGGGCAACCTGAAGCAGTACCAGTTCAAACTGGACGGCACCACGAACACCTTGCGCCTGGCCGACAGTACCGGCGCATCGGCCATCGCCTCCTCCGGCACGGGCTTCATCTCGCCCAATGCCATCAGTTTCTGGACGACCAAGAACACGGCCACATCACCCGACAGCACGGGCGGTTTCTGGAAGAACAATCCGATGGGCGCCGGCCTCGGCTACGATTCTCCCGACGGTGAGGTTGTCGAAAAAGGCGGCGCGGCGCAACGGCTCCGGATCGACAACCTGATCGACAACTACACCAGCGCCGCGGGGTCGAGTACCAATCCGCGCCGGCTCTACACCTACTGCCCAAGCGGAACCGCGTGCAGCCCGGATCTGACCACCAGCGCGAACACCTTCGCCACCAGCAATACGGCAATTACCCAGGCCATGCTTGGCGTATCGTCGGACACGGATCGCACCAACCTGATCAACTGGGTGCGCGGGCAGGACAACAAGGGAGACGAAAAAGGACCGGGCGGCAGCATCAACGTGCGGCCATCCATCCACGGCGATGTGCTGCACTCCCGCCCGGTGGTCATCAGCTATGGCGGCGCATCCGAATCCGTTGTCGTCTACTACGGAAGCAATGACGGCGTCTTCCATGCCATCAACGGCAACCAGAGCGCCGCCATCAATGGGGTGCCGGCCGGCAGCGAGATGTGGGGACTGGTGCTGCCCGAGTTTTACGGCAAGCTCAAGCGCCAGCGCGACAACTCACCGGTCCTCAAGCTCGCGACGACGGACCCCGACCTTCATCCGCAGCCGAAAGACTACTTCGTCGACGGCCCGACCGGCATGTACCAGAAGCTGAACGCCGACGGCAGCGTTGCTCGCGCGTACATCTACCTCACCATGCGGCGCGGCGGACGGTTCATCTACGCGATCGACGTCACAACGCCGGGCAGCCCGCGCGTCCTGTGGAAGAAGTCGTACGGCGACGCCGGCATGGGCGAACTGGGCCAGACTTGGTCGCGCCCGCGCCTTGCAGTGGTCAAAGGCAACCCCAACCCGGTGCTGATCTTCGGCGCGGGGTACAGCCCGACGCAGGACAGCGAACCGCCGACCGCCGACACCATGGGCCGCGGCATCTTCGTGCTGGACGCCGTGACCGGTGACATGGTCTGGAGCGCAGGCCCCACGGCATCCGCGACACGCCAGGTTTCGGGCATGGATTACAGCGTCGCCGCGGACATCGCCCTGCTCGACCGCGACGCCGACGGCTATGTCGAACGCCTGTATGCGGTCGACCTGGGCGGCAATGTCTGGCGCGTGGATCTTGAGCCGACGGCTGGATCCTCGCCGTCCCAGTGGCAGGTCACCAGGCTGGCGGCACTCGGATGCGATGCCGGCGTGTGCGGCAGCGGCACGACGCCGCGCAAGTTCCTCTTCCAGCCCAGCATCGTCCCGGTCGGTTCGGCCACGCAGACGAACTCCTATGATGCCGTTCTCGTCGGCTCCGGCGACCGTGAGCATCCGCTGTACACCAACGGTTCGTACGGCGTGACGAACCGCCTGTACATGCTCAAGGACATCAAGCCGGGCAAGGACGGGTCCGGGCAGGCCTTGATCACGGAAGGATCGCTGTTCAATGCCACGAGCGCCACCTACGACGGATCGGCCCGCGGCTACTATGTCACGTTGCAAACTGGAGAGAAGTCGGTGAATGCGCCGCTTACCGTCGGCGGCGTCACCAATTTCGGCACCAACCAGGCCATGGCGCCGGATTCGAATTCCTGCTCGACCTCTCTTGGCATCGCGCGGATCTACAGCCTCAGCCTGTTCGACGGCACCCGCGCGACCACGACGCTTGACGGCGGCGGCTTACCCCCTTCTCCGGTAAGCGGCGTGGTCAGCATCGACGGCAAGAAGGTCGGTTTCTGCATCGGCTGCGTATCCATCGAAGGCCAGCCGCCCCAGACATCGACCATTCCCTGCAAGTCCGCACTGGAAAACTGCTACAAGGATGCGGATGTGCCGAAGAAGACCAAGAGGACGTACTGGTACAAGAAATAGGCTACACGTTACGATCCTCGCCGCGAGCGCGCCGCGTGGCGCGCTCCGGCAGGTTGATCCAGAAATGAGGTCTTCGGATTTATCGCACGATGCGCATTCTCCCGATGAAGGCATAGAGTTTGCCAGTACTCGCCACGTCACAGAGTCTTTGAAGCAGCTGCACGTTTGGCATTCAATAGTGCGTCTCGGTGTTTACGCCGCTCCTGGTTGATGCGAACAACGGAGCATGCTCGACTGAAGATGACTGTTACTGGCGGGTGTATCGCTCGCCGGACAACTCATCCTGCGGCGAATTGCTGAAGAGCTGAGTCGGACTTTCCAGCATGACTTCGATTTTCAGCTGACTTCTAACAGGAATACGCCCAATCTTCCCCGGCAGAAACCGGAGCCGCGAGAAGGCCTCGATCAGCCGTCGTTCCACCTTTGCGGGGAAATAGGAGTTTTCAACCACGACCGAATCTATTCCGCCCTCGTCGTTGATCAGCAAGCGCAAGATCGCTGCTTGTGACGGAGCGTCGGGGATGACAACCGCGAGATCACTTGAAATGTCCTGTGCCACCCGCGGCTTTTCCGTCAACTCTCGAACGTGGAAGTAATGCGGTTGTGGTGGCTCCGGGATAGCAGACAAAGGTGATTCCGCTTTCGGAGATTGGGTAAAGCCCGACGTACTCCGATCTGCAGGCGTTCCACCAGATTTCTCCAGCGGATTACCGGCCCTGACCGATGCCCGTGTGGCCGGGCTCGATCGATGCGTGCCAGCCAAATCGACTATCGCCACCACAGGCTCTGCCGGCAGCGCTGCGTGAGCCGACGCACTGCCATCGCCGCCTCCGGACGCGGCGATGACGCAACCGGCCCCGAAATGTCCGGCCAACGACAACAACAACGCTGCCGAATGATACTGCCGCATTCCGTAAACAATCAGTCGAACAGCTCGCGCCAGATCACTCTCCTCACTCCGCCGATGCTGGTGGGCGGTGCTAGCCGTAATTCAATTGGGCTGGCTTTTTTGCCGTCAGCCGTGATCGGGTAAATCACGGGTGTACCGGTCGGAAGCTTGGAGACCGTCAGACCTACAGTCGGCGACGTGTATTTGGCACCCACCGCGTTAGCCGTATTGCCGATATAGCCGCCCGTCCTGTAGTCCAGCTGGTATAACCAGCTATAGCCTCCGGGTTGGCACTCCGACGCGGTCGGAACGGTACTGGCAACGACCAATGTTCCGAAAAAGAGTTGCGGGTCGAGAGCAATCCGCTCGCCACTGTCAGGAAGATCGACATACCATCCAAACTTCGTCGCCCAATCGACTGCATTCTTCGTGATGTTCCGGGTAGATCCCGTTCCGGAAAGCGTTTGCGCCACGAGCTGCGACGTATTCGTGATCGTGGTCGAGCCGTCATCCTTGATACCGTAGATCGACTGCACACTTGTGTCGTTCAAGTCCGACTCGCCGAGATAGCGTCCGGTACCGAAGAAAATTACCTTGGTGCCATCCACGTCGCCAATTTCCGGTCCGGCCATGA
>JAKACN010000159.1 GCA_021821365.1 Pseudomonadota bacterium
CGGGACGCTGGCGGTATCGGATACCTGCCCGAAGGTAATCAGCCCGCGCCGGTTCTTGTTGTGCTCGTCGCTGGTCGCTCCCCAATCGGCCATCTGCACCGTATCCTGCGTGATCCAGGTGGCGAGGTTCACATAATGCAGGCCCCAGTTGAAGATCTGGCGATAACCCTTTGCGCCCGGATACGGAACGCCAAAGCCGCTGGATCCGGGCAGGGTGGTTGCCGTACCGTCCGCATTCGGGGTGCCGTTGCCGGCATGGACGTCGCCGTCCTCATGCAGGCGAGTGGCGCTTGCCACATCGGGATTCTTGCCGTCCGAATCCAGCCAGTGACCGGGTGTGAAGTGGATGCCGTCGCTTTCCACGGTCGGGCACGGAGAAACGCTGGCGTCGCAGCGCGACGGGTTGCCGGTGCGCGGGAAGTAGGCGTTGTTGGCATAGTTGCCTTGCGTTGCCGTGACGCCGGCCGTCGCAAAGTTGTAGAAGGTCAGGTCGGTGCTCGGCGGCAGCGCGCTGAAGACCAGTGCACCGCTGCTGCCCAACTGCACGCGCCCTTGCGTTTTCTGGAAGGCCTCGATGATCTGCGGACGTTCCGTCTTGCCGTCCCACATCAGCCCCAGATCCTTCAGCAGCATGGCGATGGTCGACACCGCGCCGGTGGAGTCCTTCGCCAGCCGTACTTCAGCCATGCCGGCCGACGAGGCGGCCAGGCCGTATGCGCCGGTCCTGGTCGGATTCGGCGTGAGCAGGTCGCTGGTGGAGCGTCCGAGCACCTGCACGCCGGAGTTCGTCAGCGCGACGCCGTTCTCCGTGCGGACGATGCTGTTGCCGCTGCACAAATAGTTTGCGCCATCGGGGCAGGACATGGTCAGCGTGGCGGATGCGGGCGGCGTCGGAATTTCGCCCGCAGTCGGCGGATTCGCGGCCTGCAGCAACAGTGCAATCGCCTGGTTGACCGCGGCCTGGATGGATGCGGCGTCGCTGCTGGCATTGACGCCGACCAGCATGTCGCGCGCGATCGCGGCCGCCGTGTTGCCCTTGTAGGCGTTCAGGAGCGCGGTCGTCGAGAGTGCGGCGGTAAAGCTGCTTGCCGCCTGGATGCGCTTGTTGATCAGCATCGCGTCAAGCTGGCCTTGCGTGGTCGTGTTCGCCAGCGCGCCGGCCATGATGGAGAACGAGGCGTTGGCGCGCGTGAGACCGTTCTTGTCGACGGCATTGACCCAGAAATTCAGGCCGTCGGGGTCCGGTGCGCGATTCAGGACGTTCCAGTAGATGGCCGTGATGAAGGATGTCGTATCGCCGGGATACAGCGACTTCGATTCATCGCTGTTGCCGAAGCCGTTGACGAGCGCCTGGATCGTCGAATTGCTGGAATAGGATGCATTCAAGGCCTGGATGTCGGTGCTTGCAGCGGAAGTGTTGAGCTGCGTGGCGAAATTCGTCAGGCCGCCGGGGTCGGCCGGGCGGCCGAAATAGGCGACGTACAACTGCTGGACGATCGGCTGATAATCCGACACGGTGACCGCCTGGGCGAGTGTGGTTGTCTGGCCCTTGAGCGTGGTGCCGGCCTGATCTCCGGGAGAGCCGCCTCCGCATCCGGCGAGCGTGAGTGCAATGAGGAAAGAACCTCCAATTGAATAACGCATGACTACCTCCCTGATGAGCGTTCCTGGCGAATAACAAGAGGAAATATAGTCCGCGGGAAAAGCCTCCTTTTGCGCTAGATAAAAAGATGATGCTGTTTGACAGCTTGAATTCAGAAAAGATTGATAAGAACCAATGACTGTGGTCAATGGCTTTGGCGCAACATCGATTCCTCCATGCAACGCCGGCGCAACTTGCCCGGCGGAACCCACGAGGCGCGGTAAAATAGCGCGATGACCACGCCGCAATTCACCCATCTCCGTCTCCATACCGAATATTCGATCGTCGATGGCCTCGTGCGCATCGACGAAGTTGTCAAAACGGCCGCAAAGGACGGGCAGTCCGCGCTGGCGATCACCGATCTCGCCAACCTGTTCGGCATGGTGAAGTTCTACAAGGCGGCGCGCGGCAAGGGCGTCAAGCCGGTCGCCGGTTGCGACGTGTGGATCACCAACGACGACGATCGCGACAAGCCCTCGCGCCTGCTGCTGTTCGTGAAGAATCGCAACGGCTATCTGCAGTTGTGCGAGTTGCTGACCAAGGCATGGCTGACGAACGTGCATCGCGGCCGCGCGGAGATCCGCGCCGAGTGGCTGGAGAACGGTGCGGCGAGCGATCTGATCGCGCTGTCGGGCGCGCATTCCGGCGACGTCGGCATCGCTCTCGATAACGGCAATCCGGAAGCGGCCGAACGCTGCGCGCAGCACTGGGCGCAGATTTTCCCGAATCGTTTTTATATCGAGATTCAGCGCTATGGGCAGCCCAACATGGAGAGCCATGTGCGGCAGGCGGTGGCGCTCGCGGCGAAGCTGAAGCTGCCGGTGGTGGCGACGCATCCGATCCAGTTCCTGAAGCAGGAGGAATTCATTGCGCACGAGGCGCGCACCTGCATCGCGGAAGGCGAGATCCTTGCCAATACGCGCCGCGTGAAGCGATTCAACGAGCAGCAATGCTTCAAGACGCAGGCCGAGATGGTGGCGCTGTTCGCGGACATGCCGGCGGCCGCGCAGAATTCGGTCGAGATCGCGAAGCGCTGCAATCTGCAGCTCGAACTGGGCAAGCCGAAGCTGCCGCTGTTCCCGACGCCGGACGGCATGTCGCTCGACGACTTCCTCGTGCAGCAGGCGAAGGAAGGGCTGGAGGTGCGCCTGCGACAACTGTATCCCGACGAGGAAAAGCGCGAGAAGAACCGGCAGCGTTATGAAGACCGCCTGAAGTTCGAGATGGACACCATCATCAAGATGGGCTTTCCGGGCTACTTCCTGATCGTGGCGGACTTCATCCAGTGGGGCAAGAACAACGGCGTGCCGGTCGGGCCGGGCCGCGGCTCCGGCGCGGGCTCGCTGGTGGCGTATGCACTGAAGATCACCGACCTCGATCCGCTGGAATACAACCTGCTGTTCGAACGCTTCCTGAATCCGGAGCGCGTATCGATGCCTGACTTCGATATCGACTTCTGCCAGGAGAACCGCGATCGCGTGATCCAGTACGTGAAGGACCGCTACGGCCGCGATGCGGTGTCGCAGATCGCGACCTTCGGCACCATGGCGGCGAAGGGCGCGGTGCGCGACGTGGGCCGCGTGCTCGACATGGGCTACAACTTCTGCGACGGCATCTCCAAGCTGATCCCGTTCAAGCCGGGCAAGCAGGTGTCGATCGCCGAGGCGATCGAGGAGGAGCCGCTGCTCAAGGAGCGCATGGAGAAGGAAGAAGAGGTCAAGCAGCTGCTCGATCTCGCGCAGCAGGTGGAAGGCATCACGCGCAACATCGGCATGCATGCCGGCGGCGTGCTGATCGCGCCGGGCAAGCTGACCGATTTCTGTCCGCTCTACACGCAGGGCGGCGATACCGGCGTGGTGTCGCAGTACGACAAGGACGACGTGGAAGCCGTCGGCCTGGTGAAGTTCGACTTCCTGGGCCTGACCACGCTGACCATCCTTGATCGCGCGGTGCGCTACATCAAGATGCTCGATCCGGCGATGCAGGACTTCGACCTGGCGAAACTGCCGTTGAACGACAGGCCATCCTACGACCTGCTGACCAAGGCCAAGACGGTTGCAGTGTTCCAGCTGGAAAGCCGCGGCATGCAGGGCATGCTGAAAGACGCGCGTCCCGACCGCTTCGAGGACATCATTGCGCTGGTGGCGCTGTATCGTCCGGGTCCGATGGACCTGATTCCGGATTTCTGCAAGCGCAAGCACGGCGAGAAATTCGACTATCCCGATCCGCGCACCGAAAGCATCCTGTCCGAAACCTACGGCATCATGGTGTACCAGGAGCAGGTGATGCAGATGGCGCAGGTGATCGGCGGCTACTCGCTTGGCGGCGCGGACTTGCTGCGGCGCGCGATGGGCAAGAAGAAGGCGGAAGAAATGGCCGAACATCGCCAGATCTTCCGCGAGGGCGCCGCCAAGAACGGATTGACGCAGGAGAAGGCCGACGAGATCTTCGACCTGATGGAAAAGTTCGCGGGCTACGGCTTCAACAAGTCGCACGCCGCTGCGTACGCCTTGCTGTCGTATCACACCGCCTACCTGAAGGCGCATCATGCCGCCGCGTTCATGGCGGCCAACATGTCGCTCGCGATGGACGACACCGACAAGGTGAAGATCCTGGTCGAGGACGCCATCGATATCTGCGGCCTGAAGATGCTGCCGCCGGATATCAACATGTCGAGTTACCGCTTCATGCCGGTCGGAGAACCGGGCAAGAAGGCAACGCAGATCCGCTACGGCCTCGGCGCGGTCAAGGGTTCGGGACAGCATGCGATTGAAGCCATCGTCGCCGCGCGCGAGGCGGGCGGGCCGTTCCAGGACCTGTTCGACTTCGTCAAGCGCGTGGACAAGAAGCAGATCAACCGCCGCACCATCGAAGCCTTGATCCGCGCCGGCGCGATGGACTGCTTCGGCGTCGACCGCGGCATCCTGATCGCCTCGGTCAACTTCGCGATGGAGTGCGCGGAGCAGGCGGAAGCGTCGGCCAACCAGGTGAGCCTGTTCGGCGAAGAGAACGGCGGCATGGAAGCGCCGCCGGACTACGTGAAGGCGCCGCCGTGGAGCGAGAAGCAGCGCCTGACGGAAGAGAAGGGCGCGCTTGGTTTCTACCTGTCCGGGCATCTGTTCAACGCCTATGCACACGAGGTACGCAAGTTCGTCAAGACGAAGCTGGCCAACCTCGAACCGGCACGCGACGCGCGCGTGCTGGCGGGCATCATCAGCGGCGTGCGCGTGCAGATGACGCAGCGCGGCAAGATGGTGATCGTCACGCTCGACGACGGCACGGCGACGGTGGACGTCACGATCTTCAATGAGCTGTACGAGCCGAACCGGCAGTTGTTCAAGGAAGACGAATTCCTCGCGGTGCAGGGCAAGGTGTCGGAGGATCGCTTCTCCGGCGGCCTGCGGGTGACGGCCGACAAGGTGATGGACATTGCGATGGCGCGCGTGCAGTTCGGCCGGCAGTTTTCGTTCGCGCTGGCGGCGCAGACCGATCCTTCGCAGATCAAGTCGGTCATCGCGCCATACCGTTCCGAAGCCGGCCTGCCGCTACTGATGCGCTACACGCGCGACGGTGTCGGCAGCTGCGAGATACGCTGGCCGGACGACTGGCGCGTTGCGCCGGCGGATGCGCTGAAGCAGATGCTGGCGGACAAGCTCGGGGTGAAGGGGGCGGACGTCGAGTATTGAAGACGTTGGGTTCCCGCCTTCGCGGGAACGACGCACGACAGCCTGTGGCGCGCGCATGGTGCACGCTACAGGTGCTCTCATTTCTTATCCGGGCAATTTACCCTATAGCCGTTCCCGCAGAGGCGCGCGCCATCGTTGAACACTTCCACGCCGGCACATCGAGCGCTTTCGTTGCTCTCACCAGGTACGCGCCGTCCGGATGACGGGCGAGGTTGAACCCAAGGCCTTGCATCAGGCGCAGCATCGCTCCGTTCTCCGCCAGGATGTCGCCTTCGATGCGCTCGATGCCGGCGGCGCGTGCCATGCACACCAGCGACCGGATCAGCCGCGTGCCCAGGCCATGACGCTGCCATGGGTCCGCGACCACCGCTGCAAAGTCGCAACGGTCCGGGTAGGGATCTGCGACGTATTGCCCCATTGCGATCACCACATCGCCGCCTTGGCGATGAATCACGGCAAGCAGCGTCGTCGCTACGGTCGGCGCATTGTGGGTGAAGCGATCGAGCATCGTTGGAGTTAGTTCGTGCGCGGGATAGAAGAAGCGGTGGTAGCGGCTTTCCATTGACAGCCCGCGCACGAACTCCTGCATCAGCGCGCCGTCGCATTCACGCGCGGGGCGCAAGGTGACAGGTGTGCCGTCGCGCAGGCGCCACGTGTCACGCAATGCGTCGGGCAGGCGGGATGCGTGCGTCGATGCGTCCAGGCCGAGGCCCATGGCTTGCTTCCACGTCCGCGAGAAGGGAAGAAAACTCCACATGGCGGTCTCCTTTCCGGTTTCGGATCATGCCGGCGACGCTTGCGAGGCGTGCGACGGCAGGGAATGCAGATCTGCGCGACGGATGGCCTTGCCGGCAACGGCGTCGCGCTGGATGCATATCCTGGCCTCCTTCAGCGGCGACACCAGGACATCGCCGTCGCGGTCGAGCACGAAGCTTTCGCCGGCCTGCAGGACGATGTCGCGGACGTCATGGTCCTGCGTGACCCAGGCCGTGCCGGCAAGCACGCGCAGGGTCCATCCGGCGGCCTTATGCAGACGCAGGAGTTCCGGCCCGTGCAGGCGGACGATGTCGCCGGCGGGATCGAGCTTCCGATGCGATACCGACGCAGCGGCATCAGGATGCTGACGACTGTCGGCCGAAAAAGTCTTGTGGACGATGGCTTGCATGGTGATCTCCTTGGTCAATGGATCGCGTGGCCCCATGGAGCACATTATGGTTTGTTCCCATATATTTACAATTATGTAAATTGGAATAAGATTGTTTCCATTGGTGGACAATTGGAAGGGAACTGCGATGGAACGCCTGGCGGAAATGATGACCTTTGCGAAGGTGGTGGAAACCCGGAGCTTTTCAGCCGCGGCGCACATGCTCGGCACCTCGAAGTCTCTGGTGAGCAAGCAGATCGGCAGCCTGGAGCAGGCCCTGGGCGTGCGCTTGCTGAACCGCACCACGCGGCGCATGAGCCTGACGGAAATCGGTGCGGCGTATTACGAGCATTGCGCCCGCATCGCGCAGGAGGTCGACGCGGCGGCCGAGACGGTCACGCACCTGCAGGCGGAGCCGCGCGGCGTGCTGCGCATCACCTCGCCGGTGATCTTCGCGTCGCTGCATCTCGCGCCGGCACTGGGCTCGTTCCTGAGGCAGCATGTGCAGGTGGAAGTCGAGCTCGACGCCAGCGATCGGGTGGTCGATCTGGTTGAGGAGGGCTACGATCTCGCGATCCGTATCACGGATCATCCCTCGCCGAACATGGTGGCGCGCAGGATCGCGCCGGTGCGTTGGGTCACCTGCGCTTCGCCGGAGTACCTCGAACGCCACGGCACGCCGCGCACGCCGCAGGAGTTGCACCAGCATCATTGCCTGGTGTATCGCGGCATCCCGGCCCTGCGCAGCGGCTGGCGCTACGGCGTGGGCAGCAAGGAAATCGTATTGCACCTGCACGGCCGCTGCCGCGTCAACAGCTCGGAGGTGATGATCCAGCTCGCGCTGGACGGCATGGGCATCGTGCTGCTGCCGACTTACATCATCGGGCAGCATCTGAAGAGCGGACGCCTGCGCGAAATCCTTCCCGACAGCATCGCCAACCCCGGCATGTCGCTGTACGTCACCTACCTGCCCAACAAATACATGCAACCGAAGGTGCGCGCCTTCATCGATCACCTGATGGCGCATTTCGGACCGGTGCCGCCGTGGGAATAGTCGTACAAAGCATGTCCGGATGCATCGACGCGGAAGGGCCTGACATGATGGATGTCCGCGAAAGATACCTTGTCGGCTTCCGTGTTTTTTGTGTTTTCCGTGGACAAAAGTTTTTTCGCAAAGGCTGAGTCCGTTATCACGCATGCGCCGGTGGAAACGCCATCCAGACACGGTAGAATGGCGGCCTGATTCGAGGTATTGAATGACGACTATTCTGATTACCGGCGGCGCCGGCTACATCGGCTCTCAAAACGTGAAGTACCTGCGCGCGAAAGGCTACGACATCGTCGTGCTGGACGACCTCAGCCGCGGTTTTGCCGATGCGGTCGTCGATGCGACCTTCATCCATGGCGGCATCGGCGACGCGGCGCTGCTCGATCGCGTGTTCACGGCGCATCGCATCGACGCGGTGCTCAATTTCGCATCCTTCATTCAGGTCGGTGAATCGGTGCAACAGCCCTCGCTCTACTACCTGAACAACGTTGGCAATACGCTGGTCCTGCTCGATGCGATGGTGCGCCACGGTGTGAAGAAATTCGTGTTCTCCTCGAGCGCCGCCATCTTCGGCAATCCGGAATACACACCGATCGACGAGGCGCATCCGAAGGCGCCGATCAATCCCTACGGGCGCAGCAAATGGATCGTGGAGCAGATGCTGCAGGATTACGAGGCGGCGTACGGATTGCACAGCATCTGCCTGCGTTACTTCAACGCGGCGGGCGCGGATCCGGAAGCGCTGCTGGGCGAGCGCCACGAGCCGGAGACGCATCTCATTCCCCTGGTGCTGCAGGCCGCCTCA
Source organism: Pseudomonadota bacterium (assembly GCA_021821365.1). GTDB lineage: Bacteria > Pseudomonadota > Gammaproteobacteria > Burkholderiales > Burkholderiaceae_D > Noviherbaspirillum. The sequence goes on from JAKACN010000159.1 coordinate 8,326, forward strand.
GGCCGGCGCGACCACATCACCGTATTCGGCGCCGACTACCCGACGCCGGACGGCACCTGCATCCGCGACTACATCCATGTGCAGGACCTGGCCCAGGCGCACTGGCTGGCGTTGCGCTATCTCGACGCGCATGGTCGCAGCGCCGCCTTCAACCTCGGCAATGGCAACGGCTATTCGATACGGCAGGTGATCGATGCCGCGCGCAGCGTGACAGGCCGCGACTTCCGCGTCGAGTTCGGCCCGCGCCGCGCCGGCGATCCGTCGGTGCTCGTAGCCGACAGTACGCTCGCGAACCGCGAGCTGGGGTGGGTGCCGGAGTATGCCGCGCTCGACGACATCATGCGCCATGCCTGGGCGTGGGAGCGAAAGCACTGGCGGCAGGGAACGTGAACGACAACGATAAAGTGGAGTGACAGTGCGCAAGATCCGTGTGCTTTTCCATGTGACGCACCTGCGGCGCGGCGGGGGCATCGAAACCTCGCTGATGAGCTGGTTGCGCATTCTCGACCGGGGCCGGTTTTCGGTCGGGCTGTCGATCGCCTATCCCACCGAGGACATGGAAAGCGTCTACCGCGCGCGGATTCCGGAAGACGTCGAGCTGCACGTGCTCGGGCCGGAAACCTGGCTGTCGCATTGCCGCAACCTGAAGATCAAGGGCCAGTTGCGCTGGCCCGGCCGGCTGTATGAGGAAGTCCTGCTGCCGCAGGTGCGCAAGCGGGTGTTCCGCGATCGCATCGGGGGCATCGCGGAAAACTACGATGTGGTGATCGACTACGACATGTCGCTCGCGCGTTTCGCGCACGGCTTTGGCAAGCCGCTCATCGGCATCAGCCATTTCAGCCTGTCGCAGCGCCTCTCGGCGAGCAAGCGCAAGTACCGCACGGCCGCGCGCCATTTCCGGCGCTACGACGCCATCGTCGCGATCTGCGACGCGATGCGCGACGAGGGGCGGCAGATGTTTCCGGCGCTCGCGGAGCGCTTCACGACGCTCTACCCCGGCTTCGACCTTGCGGAGACGCACCGTCGCGCGAACGAGCCTGCGGAAGCGATTCCCGATGCGCCGTACATCGTCTCCGTCACCCGCCTCGAGGAGACGCAGAAGGACGTAGCCACGCTGATCAAGGCCTTTGCCTTGCTGGTGAAGCAGCACGGGATCGGCGAATCGATGCTGATCGTCGGTGAAGGCCGCCATCGCGCGGAACTGGAGACATTGTGCGATGAGCTCGGCGTCGGAGACCGCATCCGCTTCTTCGGCTTTACGGCGAATCCGTTGCCCTACATCCGCAATGCGCGGCTGAAGGTGCTGAGTTCGAAGTTCGAGGGATTGCCGACCGCGCTCATCGAGGGACTGATCGTCGGACAGGTTCTCGTCAGCTCGGATTGCCCGACCGGGCCGAGGGAAATCCTGAACCACGGGAAGGCGGGTTTGCTCGCGCCCGTCGGAGATGCCGATGCGTTGGCGGAGGCGATGCTGCGCGGACTGCGGGACAGCGAACTGAGGGATACCCTGGCTGCGCACGCGGCGACGCATGCGCAAACGTTTGGCGTGAATGCGTTCGGAGAACGGTTCGAGATGCTGGTGCAGCGGATGTTCGAGAAGGCTGCGTAGGGCTGCTGCGTCAATATCGGCGTCGCGCCGCTCAATGGTGACCAATGACGCAGGCTGCGCCGCACAAGCCAGCATGGTGAGAAATGCGCCCGCATCCCATGCGCACAGCGCACGCCACCCGGTCAGTGCGCCGTCAAGCTGCTTTCGCTGAGCCCGCGTTCGGCGCGCATCTCCCGGCTTTCCATCCTGCGCAGCACCTTCTGGCGGTTCGGGCTTTCCTGGTCCCGCTTCGCTTCCCGATGCCACAAGTGCAGCACTTCGGTGCTCCAGAATCCCTTTTTGCGGGATACGCCGGCGTTATGCAGGCGTGCCACGAAATCCGCGTCTTCATGGCCCCATCCAGTGAAGGTTTCGTCGAAGCCGTTGACCTTTTCGATGTCGCTGCGCCACGCTGCGAGATTGCAGCCCTTGATGCCGCGCCATTTGAAGCCCGGCACCAGGCGTTGCGCCATATCGGGCAGACGGAAAAACAGCGGCAGGATCTTGTTGACTTCACCGCTGGCGCGTTGCGCGAGCCAGAATGCCGGCCCCTGGTCGAGGATCGGCAAGCCCTTCACGACTTGCGCGGTGAGTTTCTCGCCGAGCAGGATGCGGCTGCCGGTCATCATCATGCCGGGGCGCGACAGCATGCGATGGCGGGCGACGAAATCGGTTTGGGGGACGCAGTCGCCGTCGAGGAAGATCAGGTAGCTGCCCTTGGCCTGCAGGATGCCCTTGTTGCGGATGGCGGACAGGCGGAAACCATCGTCGGGATGCCAGACGTGGTGCAGCGGTACGGGCGACTTCGCCGCGAATTCCTCAACCACCGCGCGCGTTGGCGGCCCTGAGCCGTCGTCCGCGACGATGATTTCATAATGCCGGTCGGTTTGCCGCAGCAGGCCGTCGAGTACGACGCGCAGGGCGTCGGGCCGGTTGTAGGTGCTGACGATGACGGAGATGAGGAAGTCGTTCACCGGCGTTCCTTTGCATCGCCGGAAGCCTTGCGTCTTGCCTGCTGCTCGAGCTGCCAGATCTTCAGGTAACGGTAATAACTGCCTTCCGCATTCGACACGGCCAGCGCGAGACCGTGCGCGCCGTCCAGCAGGCCGAGGCGGAAGAAATAGGTGCGGATGAAGGCCCAGAAACCGTGCAGCAGTGCGTCGAGCACGGTGGCGCGGCGGCCCTTTTCGTAGGCCTGGCGCGCGGAGAGCGTCGAGTAGCTGTCGACCTTCTGCAGCACTTGCGAGAAATCGAGGAAGCTGTAATGCAGCATCAACCCGTTCAGGCGCTTCACGGCGCCGTCCGGCAGCAGGCGTTCATGCACGATGTGATCGGAAAAGCGCGCCGTGCCGCGCCGGAACAGGCGCGTGACGTAATCGGGTGCCCAGCCGGAATGTTCGATGAAGCGCCCGCAATACCAGGAGCGGCGGGAAATGTCGTAGGCATCGGCAGCGGGATTGCGGACTGTGGCCCGAATCTCGTCGGCCAGTTCCGGGGTGATGCGCTCGTCGGCATCGATGGAGAGCACCCACTCGCCGGTGGCCGCATCCAGCGCGCGGTTCTTCTGCGGGCCGAAGCCGGGCCAGTCTGTCTGGATGACGACCGCGCCGGCCTTGCGCGCGATGTCTACCGTATCGTCGGTGCTGCCGGAATCGACCACCACGATCTCGTCCACGAAACTGACGGAATCGAGGCAGGCCTGGATGTTCGCGCCCTCGTTCT
>JAKACN010000160.1 GCA_021821365.1 Pseudomonadota bacterium
AAGAACAGCACTTGCGCGCAGCCCTCGCCGGCGTAGATCTTCGCGGGCAGCGGCGTCGTGTTGGAAAACTCCAGCGTTACGTAGCCTTCCCACTCCGGCTCGAACGGCGTGACGTTGACGATGATGCCGCAACGCGCATACGTCGACTTGCCGAGGCAGATGGTCAGGACACTGCGCGGAATGCGGAAGTACTCGACGGTGCGCGCGAGGGCGAAGGAATTTGGCGGAATGATGCAGACGTCGCCCTTGAAATCGACGAAGGATTTCTCGTCGAAATTCTTCGGGTCGACGATCGTGCTGTTGATGTTGGTGAAAATCTTGAATTCGTCGGCACAGCGGATGTCGTAGCCATAGGAAGACGTGCCGTAGCTGACGATCTTGTGGCCGTCCACATGGCGCACCTGGCCCGGCTCGAACGGTTCGATCATGCCGTGTTCCTGCGCCATGCGCCGGATCCACTTGTCGGATTTAATGCTCATTGTTTTCGCGGAGGTTGATATGAGAGCCTGGGCGACGCATTTCGGCTCGCGGCGACGGACTTCTTCCGGAGACTCTGTTATGCGCGTTGATCCGCGATTTTACGCGAAAACCCGACCGCAGCCACTATTCCGCAGAAGGGTGTGGTCGGCGCACCGCGCAACGGCAGATTGTCGGAATGGCTAGACAGACTCGTGCATGGCGCTCGGAGCGGCCGTGCCTGGCATATGGAAGGGCGACGCCTGATACACGAACTCCTGCTGCACGCACTCGCGATACGCTTCCTTCAATCGCGTCGGATCCTGCAACAGGAGATCCTTCCATTCCCCCAGGTGGACATGGTGCTGGATGAATCCGCGCAGGATGCCGGCGTGCTCGGTCACGCCGACCGTGTTGCAACCGATCAGGACGTCCTGGCTGAATTCCAGGCGCATGTACCTGAAGTGCGATTCGTCCGCGATCTCCACCCATTGTCCGCCGCGCACGCCCTGCCACTGGCCAAAGGACGAGGAAATCAGACCCATGGTGTCGAATACGTCGATCTGCCGCAACCCGCGCTGGAATGCGTTCCGGCCGGTCATGTTCAGCGCGGCGCAATAGGCCTGGTCCGCCGCGTTCGGCTGAACGCCGGAAATCACGCTGCGGCAGTTCACGCTGTCGAAGGCTTCGGCGCAATCGCCCGCGGCATACACGCCCGGCACATTGGTCTGCATCGAGGCATCCACTACCACGCCCTGCAGGCACCGGATACCGCTACCCCTCAGGAAACCGACATTCGGTGTCGTCCCGGCGGAATAGACGACCAGGTCGGCATGCAGATCCATGCCGTTGGACAGGCGAACCGCCATCGGCGATCCGGCAGCCATGCCGTCAACGCTGGTGACCCGCGTCGAGCTGAGCACCTTGACGCCATTCTTTTCGCACCAGCGCTGGATCATGTCGCCGGCGCCCTTGCCCATCATGTTGGGAAGCATGCGGTCCCGCTTCTCGACGATGACGAGGTTGACGCCACGCGCCGCAAGCGCCTCCATCACGATGCAGCCGATGAATCCGGCGCCGACCAGGATGACGCGCGCGCCCGGCTGCGCCAGCGCCATGATCGCGCGCGCGTCCTGCAGCGTCCAGCAGGCATGCACGCCGGGAGATTCGATGCCGTGAATGAGCGGCGCGCGCGGACTGGCGCCGGTAGCGATCAGCAGCTTGTCGAAATCGATGACGCGGCCGTCTTCCATCTTGACAGTTCGGGTGCGCGTACTGACATGCACAGCCCGTCCGAACACCTGCGCGATGTGCAGCCGCGCGAAGTGATCGTTTGCGCGGCGCAGCTGCGTTCCTGCCTCGCTAATGTTCCCGGCAATCAGGCCGGGAATCGCCATGCGGGAATAAGGCGGCCCCGGCTCGTCGCCGATCAGGACAATATCGTCCGCGGGCGCATTCTTGCGAATGGTTTCGGCAGCGATGACGCCGGCAGGACCGTTGCCGAGGATGACGTGTTTCATGCGCGCCCCCAATCTTTTCGAGCGGCGGCATCACGTCGTGCGGCGGCAGATGCTGGCATTTCATTCCCCCATGGATGATTAAATCCACTATATCGAGGGGGAATTTGTTATCAGTTGAATAATATCAATCGCGCAGCATGATCTTCGACAAACCCTTGCAGTCTGCAAAAAACAAAGCGGGCGGGGACGGCCTGGCTGGTGCCGCTAACGCTGCATCGATTCCCACACCTTCTGCAGGCGCTTCACGGACACGGGCATCGGCGTACGCAATTCCTGCGCGAACAAGGACACGCGCAACTCCTCCAGCAACCAGCGGAATTCAGTCATTTTCGGATCGTTCGCCTTCTGACGATCCTTTTGCGCGCGTTGCCATGGCGCCGCGACCTGCATCCATTCCGCCATCAACCGGGTGTCGCGCGCCGGGTCGGCACGCAGCTTTTCCAGGCGGACATTGATCGCCTTCAGGTAACGCGGAAAATGCGCCAGTTGCGTGTAGTCGTTGTCGGCGATAAAGCGTTTGCCGATCAAGGCCTGCACTTGCGACTGCATGTCTGCCGCGCTCTGTGCATGCACCTTGGCGCCCTGCAGTTTCTTGGGAAGGGTGTAGTACTCCGAAAGAATTTGCGCCGCAAGCCGGGCAATTTCATTCACCAGAAGGCCAAGGCGCGACTTGCCCTCATCCTTGCGCTGGTTGAATTCCTGTGCATTCTTCGGCAGCGGGTCCTGCAAACAGGCGCGCTCAAGGCCGGTCTGCAGGATCTGGTCGCGCAACTCCTCCTGCGTGCCGAGCGACATGAACTGCATGCCCATCTGCTGCAGGCCGGGGATGTTCTTTTCAAGGTACTTGAGCTGCTCCTTCAACTGCAGCGCGAACAGCCGGCGCAGGCCGGTGCGGTGTATCCGCGCCGCTTCCGCCGGATCGTCGAACACTTCGATATCGCAGTGCGTGGCTTTGTCCACCAGCGCGGGAAAGCCGATGAGCGTCTGCTTGCCCTGCTGGATTTCCAGCAACTCTGGCAGTTCGCCGCAGGACCAGGTCGTCAGGTTCTGGTGCTCGCCTGGCACCGCGTGTGCCTCCCCCCGGGAAGGCGTCGCTGCAGGCTTTTCTCCGCCGCCGGATGCAACAACCGTTTTCTCTGCGATGCGCTGGAAGCTCTCGCGCGCCTGCCCGCCGAATTCCGCCTGCAGCACGGCGAGATTGCGCCCCATCTCCAGTTGCCGTCCGTGCTCGTCGACGATCTTGAAGTTCATGAAATGATGCGCAGGCAGCGTCTCCAGCTTGAAATCCGTCGTCTTGACAGCGACGCCGGTTTCCTCGCGCACATCCGAGATAAGCGTGTCGATCAGGTTGTCCTTGCCGAATTCCGCGCGCTCGCAGAATCCCGCCGCGTAATCCGGCAGCGGCACGCAATGACGACGCAGTTTCTGCGGCAGCGACTTCAGCAGCAGGTGCACCTTTTCCTTCAACATGCCCGGCACCAGCCATTCGCACCGCTCGGCGGATACCTGGTTCAAGGCATAGAGGGGCACGGTGAGCGTCACGCCGTCGCGCGCGCTGCCCGGCTCGAAATGATAGGTGAGCGACATCGCCACGCCGGCCACCGTCATCGTCTTGGGGAAGAGATCGGTGGTAACGCCTGCAGCTTCGTGCCGCATCAGGTCGTCGCGATTCAGATGCAGCAGCTTCGCGTTCTTCGCAGTCGCTTCCTTGAACCATTTCTCGAAGGTGATTGCGCTGCAGACGTCTTCCGGGATCAGCTTGTCATAGAACGCGGCGATCAGCTCCTCATCGACCAGCACGTCGAGGCGGCGCGACTTGTGTTCGAGGTTTTCGATCTCGCGCACCAGCTTCTGGTTGTGCGCGAGGAAAGGCGCGCGTGTATCGAGTTCGCCGTTCACCAGCGCGCTGCGGATGAAGATCTCGCGTGCTTCCTTCGGATTGATCGCGCCGAAGTTGATGCGGCGCTGGCTATACACCACCAGTCCGTACAGCGTGGCGCGTTCATAGGCGGATACCTGTCCGGTCCGCTTTTCCCAGCGCGGATCGCCCCAGGATTTCTTCAGCAGATGGCCGCCGACGCGCTCCAGCCAGTCGGGCTGGATCTGTGCGATGCAGCGCGCATACAGGCGCGTGGTATCGACCAGTTCCGCCCCCATGACCCAGCGGCCGGCCTTCTTCGCAAGATGCGATCCCGGCCAGATGAAGAACTTGATGCCACGCGCGCCGAGGTAATGCGGCTCATCCTCCGCCTTGTAGCCGACATTGCCCAGCAGGCCTGTCAGAAGCGCCGTATGCAACTGCTCATAGGTCGCCGGTGTCTCGTTCATGCGCCAGCCCTGCTCGCGCACCAGCGTGAGCAGTTGCGAATGCACATCGCGCCATTCGCGTAGCCGCAGCTGCGACAGAAAGTTGGCGCGGCAGTTGTCCATCAGCTGCTTGTTGGACTTCTTGTGTTCAATCGCGTCTTCGAACCATTTCCAGATCTTCAGGTAGCTGAGGAACTCGGACTTGTCGTCGGCGAACTTCCTGTGTGCGTTGTCCGCCGCATCCTGCGCTTCCAGCGGACGCTCGCGCGGATCCTGTACGGACAGCGCAGAGGCAATGATCAGCACTTCCGTCAACGCCGCGTTGTCGCGCGCGGCCAGGATCATGCGGCCCACGCGCGGATCGAGCGGCAGCTTCGCAAGTTGCCTGCCAAGTGAGGTGAGCTGGTTGTTGTCGTCTACCGCACCCAGTTCCTGCAGCAGCTGGTAGCCGTCTGCAATTGCGCGGCCCATGGGCGGCTCGATGAAGGGGAAGGTCTCGACATCGGTCAGGCGCAGCGACTTCATGCGCAGGATGACCGCCGCCAGCGAGGAACGCAGGATTTCCGGATCGGTGAACTTCGGCCTTTGCAGGTAATCCTGCTCCTCGTACAGGCGGATGCACACGCCCGCGGCGACGCGACCGCAGCGGCCGGCGCGCTGGTTGGCGGCGGACTGCGCGATCGCCTCGACCTGCAACTGCTCGACCTTGTTGCGGTAGCTGTAACGCTTCACGCGCGCCAAGCCGGCATCGACAACGTAGCGGATGCCCGGCACCGTCAGCGAGGTCTCCGCGACGTTGGTGGCGAGGACGATGCGGCGCGCATTGGAAGGCTTGAATACCCTCTCCTGCTCCTGCACCGACAGGCGCGCAAACAGCGGAAGGATTTCGACGTGCGGCGGATGATGCTTGCGCAGGGCTTCGGCGGCGTCCCGGATTTCGCGTTCGCCTGGCAGGAATACCAGCACGTCGCCCGACCCGACGCGGGCCAGTTCATCGACCGCATCAACCACCGCGTCCATCAGGTCGCGCTGTTCCCTTTGGGCGGACGGCCTGGCCTCGCCCTTGTCGGACGGCTCGACCGGGCGATAGCGCACCTCTACCGGATACAGCCGTCCCGACACCTCGATCACCGGTGCGGGCTTGTCGCTCCTGGCGAAGTGGCGCGCAAAACGGTCGGCATCGATGGTCGCCGACGTGATGATCACTTTCAGGTCCGGCCGTCTCGGCAAGAGCTGCTTCAGGTAGCCGAGCAGGAAATCGATGTTCAGGCTGCGCTCATGCGCCTCATCGATGATGATGGTGTCATATTGTCTGAGCAGCGGATCGGTCTGCGTCTCCGCCAGCAGGATGCCGTCGGTCATGAGTTTGACCGACGCCCCGGACGACAGCGTGTCGGTAAAGCGCACCTTGAAGCCGACATGCTCGCCAAGCGGCGAACCGAGCTCCTGCGCGATGCGCTTGGCCGTCGAAGAAGCGGCGATACGGCGCGGCTGGGTGTGACCGATCAGCCCCGCCTGCCCGCGGCCGAGCTCCAGGCAGATCTTGGGCAATTGCGTGGTTTTGCCGGAACCTGTCTCGCCGCACACGATGATCACCTGGTTCGCACGCAAGGCGTCCGCGATCTCCCGGCGCTTGCCGGAGACCGGCAGCTCCTCGGGGAAACCGATCGGCGGCAACGGGTTGCGGACGACGGGTACGGCGGGCTTGCCCTGCGGATGACGGGGCTTCTGCGGTTTTTTTTGCGCTTGTTCGGATGCTGACATATCGAGGCGAATTATACAGAGCGGCGCGTCGCCCGGCCGGGAATGCGGCCACTTCCCACGCACGGGGAATGGCCTGCATGCCCGTGCAGGTTTGCGCCGTGGATACGCGTCGCACTGTATATAATGCGGGTCATGGAAAACCCAATTCAATTCGTTCAATGGCTGCGCTCGGTCGCGCCGTACATCCATGCCTTCCGCGGGAAGACCTTCGTGGTCGCCTTCCCCGGCGAACTGGTGATGGCTGGAGCGCTGCCGGTGCTGGCGCAGGATTTGTCGTTATTGCATGCGCTCGGCATCAAGGTCGTGATCGTGCACGGCTCGCGACCGCAGGTCGAAGAACAGCTCGCGCTGCGCAACCTGAAGGCGCGCTACCACAATGGCCTGCGCATCACGGATGCGGCGGCCATGGAGTGCGTGAAGGAAGCGGCCGGCGAATTGAGGCTCGACGTCGAAGCGGCGTTCAGTCAGGGTTTGCCGAATACCCCCATGGCACATGCGGCCATTCGCATCATTTCGGGCAATTTCGTCACCGCGCGCCCGATCGGCGTCATTGACGGCGTCGACCTGGAATTCACCGGCGTGGCACGCAAGATCGCTTATGAGACCATTCATCCGATCTTAAGTGCCGGCGGACTGGTACTGCTGTCGCCGCTCGGCTTTTCGCCCACCGGCGAGGCATTCAACCTGACGATGGAAGATGTTGCCGTCTCCGCCGCCAGCGCGCTGCACGCCGACAAGCTGATTTTTATTACCGAGACGCCATTGATGGCCGACGAGGAAGGCCGCGATGTACGCGAACTGACCGCTGCCCAAGGCGATGCCTTGCTGAAAAGCGGCAAGTTGCCGGCAGATATTGCGTTCTACTTGCGGCACTGCGTGAAGGCCTCGCGCGCCGGGGTGCCGCGCGTCCACATCGTTCCCTTCGAGATGGACGGCTCCGCGCTGCTGGAAATCTTCACCCACGACGGCGTGGGCACCATGGTCAGCACCGAGAACCTGGAATCCCTGCGTGAAGCTACTATTGAAGATGTCGGCGGTATCCTCAAATTGATTGAACCGCTGGAAGCCGACGGCACGCTGGTCAAGCGCGGCCGCGAACTGATCGAACGCGAAATCGATTATTTCTCTGTCATCGAGCACGACGGCGTGATCTTCGGCTGTGCCGCGCTGTACCCGTTCCCGGCGGAAAAGATGGCCGAAATGGCATGCTTGACCGTCAACCCGGACGTCCAAAGCCAGGGCGACGGCGAGCGCATTCTGAAGCACATGGAAAACCGGGCGCGCGCGGCGGGCTTCACCAGGCTGTTCGTGCTGACGACGCGCACCGCGCACTGGTTCCTCAAGCGCGGCTTCGTGAACGCCACGGTCGACGATTTGCCGAAGGACAGGCAGCACATGTACAACTGGCAACGCAAGTCGCTGGTTCTGATCAAGCAACTTTAACCACGCTGCCTTCTCCGGCAAGGCAGCTCACCTGAACGAACAAGGAGTAGAAAACATGGCCCGCATGGTCCACTGCATCAAGCTGAACAAGGAAGCCGAAGGACTGGATTTCCCGCCGTATCCGGGCGAACTCGGCAAGCGGATTTACGAAAACGTGTCAAAGGAAGCATGGGCCGGCTGGCTCAAGCACCAGACGATGCTGGTCAACGAAAACCGCCTGAACCTGGCCGATGCGCGCGCCCGCAAGTACCTGGCGCAGCAGATGGAAAACCACTTCTTCGGCTCCGGCGCCGACCAGGCTGCGGGCTACGTTCCGCCGAGCGAATAATCACTGGCTTCGTCCACGAAAAAGCCCGCTGACTTGCCCTCAGCGGGCTTTTTGCACTGCGCAGTCCAAAAGCATCGTCCACGGAAAACACAGAAGGCACAGAAAATGTTTTCTCTTTTTTCTGTGCTATTTGTGGACAAAAATCCTAGAAACTCAACTTCTTCACGCCTTCCGCAGTACCCAGCAGGGCGATGTCCGCGCCGCGCTGTGCGAACAGGCCGACGGTGACGACACCGGGGATGTTGTTGATCTGTGCCTCCAGTTCGGCCGGCTTGGCGATCTTCAGGCCGACGAGGTCGATGATCATGCAGCCATTGTCGGTGATCACCGGCTTGCCGTCCTTCACGCGCAGGCGCGGTTCGCCACCGAAGGTCTTCAGCTTGCGCGCCACGGCGGCCTGCGCCATGGGAATTACTTCGACCGGCAGCGGAAACGCGCCAAGCACGTCCACCAGCTTGGAACCGTCGGCGATGCAGACGAACCTGTCGGCGACGGACGCCACGATCTTTTCACGCGTCAGGGCAGCACCACCGCCCTTGATCATGTCGCCTTGGGGGTTGATCTCGTCGGCGCCGTCGATGTAGACGGACATCGATTCCACCTCGTTCAGGTCCAGCACCGGGATGCCATGCGATTTCAGGCGCGCGGCCGTGGCTTCGGACGATGCGACCGCACCCTTGACGCGGCCCTTGATCTTGCCAAGCTCATCGATGAAAAAATTCGCGGTGGAACCGGTGCCGACACCGATGATTTCCCCTGCGGGCACATATTCGATCGCGGCGCGGGCAACCGCTTGCTTCAGTTCGTCTTGGGTCATGATGCGATGCAAAGAAAAAGAATGCCGATATTTTAATCGAGACGTGCGCACAAACTGACTTTTTCTCTGCCGGTTGATCCGATGCCGATCAATCGAGTGGTAGACTTACCTCAGAGCATCACCAGGTCACAGACCGATTTCAAGCGATATCAAGATGACAACTGTTCTCGTAGTAGACGACAGCAAGGTGTCCCGCCTGCTGTCCAGACAATACATCCTGCAGCGGCACCCCGACTGGACTATCGCTGAAGCCGCTAGCGGCGAGGAGGCAATCGACAAGGTGGAAACGGTCTCTCCCGACCTGATCCTGCTCGACCTCAACATGCCCGGCATGGGCGGTCTGGCCGCCGTCGAAAAACTTCAGGCAAAGCGCCCGTCCGCGCGCATCACGCTGCTCACGGCGAATGTGCAGGACGCCACGCGCGAAAAGGCGCGCGCCCTCGGCATCGGATTTGCCGAAAAACCAATCACCGAAGCTCGTATCGACCAGGTCATCTCCGTCTTGGAAAGCCAGTAATGTTCCAGTTGACCGATCTTCAGCACGACGCCCTGGTTGAGATCTTCAACCTCGGGGTGGGCCAGGCCGCCTCGGCGATGAGCCGCATCGTGAACGAAGAAGTGATCATGTCGGTGCCGCTGATCGCCTTTCAGAGCCGCGCCGAGGTTGCCAGGACGCTCGGCAGCGACGAAGGCCGCCGCATCTGCGCCATCACGCAGCATTTCGAGGGCGCGTTCAACACCGAAGCCTTCCTGATGTTCCCGGAAGAGAAAAGCCTGGAAATCGTGCGCCTGATGGTCGGGCAGAGCCTCTCGCTCGAAGAGCTGAGCGAGATGGAACAGGAAGCGATGAGCGAGATCGGCAATATCATCCTCAATTCCTGCATGGGTACGCTGGCCAACGCTTCCGGCAAAGAACTGCATGGATCGCTGCCGACCTACCATGTGGGCACCAGTGAGGATATCCTCGGCGTGTCGGGCAAGGAATGGGATGGCCTGGTGCTCACCCTGAAGATCGATTTCAAGATCGAAAAGCACCAGATCCATGGCTATGTCGCCTTCCTGCTCGACATGCCTGCTCTGCACGACCTGCAGTCCTATATCAACGCCTATCTCGCGAAACTGTCCGGCTGAGGCAAGGAAAACCATGCAGCTCGGCTTGCTACAAGGAGTCCTCAAGGCGGTACGCACCGGCATCATTGTGTTCGATGCCGGCCAGCGCATCGTCCTATGGAACGATTGGGTCGAGCAGCATTCGCGCATCGCCGCCGGCGATGTGATCGGCAAGACCTTCACGGAGGTCTTTCCCGACATGATCGAGGGACGCACGCATGCGGCCATCAGCGAGGCCCTGCGCAACAACTTCGCATCCCTGCTGTCGCAGACGCTGAACAAGGCGCCGTTCCCCCTCTATTCCACACCGATCGATGCCGCTGCCGGCACGCGCATGCAGCAGGCTGTGCATGTGATGCCGCTTCAGGTTCCGACCATGCCGCGTCATTGCCTGGTGCAGATCACCGATGTAAGCATGGCTGTCTCGCGCGAGAAGAAGTTGCGCGAACAGGCCGTCGAGCTGCAATCGCAGTCGCTGGTCGACGGCCTGACCGGCATTGCGAACCGGCGCCGTTTCGACCTGCACCTGGAGCATGAATTCAGGAATGCGAAGCGCAACAGCACGCCGCTATCGCTGATCATGATCGACGTCGATTACTTCAAGAATTACAACGACAACTATGGTCATCAACGCGGCGACGATTGCCTGGTGCAGATCGCGTCGGCGCTGGAGCGCGCGCTCAACCGTTCCAACGACCTGGTATCGCGCTACGGCGGCGAAGAGTTCGCGGTGATCCTGCCGAACACCAACGAAGACGGCGCCCTGCGCGTAGCCAATGCACTGCATGCTGAAGTGGAATCCCTCATGCTGTCCCACGCCTGGTCAGGCGTCGCCGACCATGTTACGGTGAGTCTCGGCGTCAGCACGCTTACGCCGGAACCCGCCGCGAATACCGGCAACCTGATCCATGCTGCCGACCGCGCCCTCTACCAGGCCAAGCGTTCCGGCCGCAATTGCGTGGTCGTCAATGCCTGCAAGCCCGGGCAACGCCTTGAAACAGGGGCCTGAAGCTCAGCTCCGCAAGCGGCTCGCCGCCGCCGCCAATGTCGTGATCTTCGCCCAGTCGCCGGTCTGCATGGCGTCCTTCGGCGTCAACCACGATCCACCTACGCAGGCAACGTTCTTGCACGCCAGGAATTGCGCAGCCGAATCCTGCGAGATGCCGCCCGTGGGACAGAACGTCACATCGGGCAGCGGGCCGGCAATCGCATTGAGCATGCCGACGCCGCCCGCCGGGACCGCGGGAAACAGCTTCAGTTGACGAAAACCCGCCTCGCGCGCCGACATCACCTCGGATGGCGTCATCACGCCGGGCAGCAAGGGCAGACCGCTCGATTTCGCTGCGTTGACGAGCGCCGGCGTCAGACCGGGCGACACGCCGAACACCGCGCCGGCATCGCGTGCCAACGCGAATTCCTCCGCCTGCGTCAACGTGCCGACACCGACAATCGCGTCCGGCACCTGCTCCGCCATCGCACGAATGGCAGGCAGGCCGTGGGCCGTGCGAAGCGTGACTTCGAGCACGCGGATGCCGCCGGCAACGAGGGCGCGCGCCAGGGGCACGGCGTGTTCGATATGGTCAATAGCGATGACCGGTATGACCGGCGACGCACGCATGATGTCGAGCAGGTTCATGGTCTGTGAATCCTTATTTATTGGCGCTGATCAGGACATCTTCATCGGAGAAGTTCTGTTCTTGCGGAACGGCGAGCGGATTGTTCTGTTCCTCCGGCAGGTGCAGCGGCGGCGGCAGGCCGAACGTGGCGGCACCCTCCTCTGCTGCGCAGACCGACGCGCGAAACATGGCAAACAGCTCGCGCCCCATGCCCACATGATTGGCCGACAGGTCGGCCGCCTCGATGCC
>JAKACN010000161.1 GCA_021821365.1 Pseudomonadota bacterium
CCCCTCAACACCGCAGATGCGCAGGGGCTGGATTTGATCGACCGCGCCGGCCCATTCGACGCGGTGTGCTGGGCGCAGGGGACCAACGGCAACGACAGTGTCTACGATGTGGATCTTGATGCGCATCTGCAGATGTATCGGTCCAACTGCCTGTACATCGTCGCATCGCTCAATGCGCTGCTTCGACGCGACCTGCTTGCACGTCCTGCGCGCCTGTGCGTGATCAGTTCGATCTGGCAGAACATATCCCGCCAGTCCAAACTGTCCTATGGGATGACCAAGGCGGCACTGCAGGGATTGGTGCTGTCCGCGGCGAACGATCTGGGCCGCGATGGGCATCTGATCAACGCCGTCCTTCCAGGCGCCCTCGATACTCCGATGACGCATGCGAATTTGGCTTCGTCGCAAATTGCGGCACTGGTCGGGAGCACGCAATTCAAGCGATTAGCCAGCCTGGGTGATGTCGCGTCGACCGTGTATTTCCTTTGTTCCGAGGCCAACACGGGTGTGACAGGCCAGTTCATCAAGGTAGACCTGGGGTATTCCGATGTCCGAATCGTTTGAAGTTCATTCAAGCCTGCGCGACTATTCGGTACGCGTCGGCACGAATCTTCTCGACTGCCATCTGCGGCAGCATCCTGACGCGCTGATCCTCAGCGACGCGCGCATCGCCGCGGCATGGCCCTCAGTTAGTGGCCGCCACGTCATCACCATCGAGGCTGACGAATCGAAAAAGAACCTCGCAACCGTTGCCGACGTGATCGAGCGCATGCGCGAATTGGGTGCTAATCGGCAGACGGTCATGATCGCCGTAGGCGGTGGAATCGTGCAGGATATCGCAACATTCGTCGCATCCAGCTATATGCGCGGGATTCGCTGGGCTTACATGCCGACGACGCTGCTGGGCATGGTCGACTCTTGTTTGGGTGGAAAATCGTCCATCAACGTTGGACAATTCAAAAATATCGCGGGCAACTACTACCCGCCATGGGAAATCATCATCGACACGGAGTTTTGCCGCACGCTGCCGCAGACCCAGCGCATTGCCGGGCTCTGCGAAGCTGCGAAGATCTGCTTTGCCGATCGCGACGAAGTATTCGACCGATATCTGGCCTTGCTCTCGGATGTCGGCGCATTGGATCGCGACGCCACGCTCCCGGCCCTTGTCTCGCTCAGCCTGAGCACCAAGAAAAAGTTCGTCGAGCAGGACGAATTCGATCAGGGAATCCGACTGTTACTGAACTTCGGCCACACTTTTGGGCACGCCATCGAGGCTACGAGCGGCTTCGCAGTCAACCACGGGGTTGCTGTCGGCATCGGGATTCTCGCGGCCCTGCAGTTGTCGGAGAGCCTCGGAATCTGCGACGGCACGCCGCCCCGCGTAGGTCAACTAAAGCAGCATATGCTGTCTCTTCTACGATCTGTCCCCGGACTCGAATCTGAACTCGCCAAGCTTTCGCCTTCGGATGCGTTGACCCGCTTCAAGGCAGACAAAAAGCACAGTCAGGATGCATATGCATTGATTCTCGTCGATGCAGGCGGACAACTTGAACGTCGACTTCTACCAATCAAACCTCAAATCGAAACGCATATCAAAAATGCTTTCGAATACGCCACAAAGGTGCTCGATGAAATACAGTGATTCTCTTGCCGAATGGCTGGTGAAACTCGGCTACACGCATTGCTTCTATGTCGGTGGAGGCAACATCATGCATCTGCTGGAGAGTCTCAGCCGACGTCTTGACTGCCGGGCTGTCATCCACGAAGTCGCCGCAGGCATTGCGGCAGAGTACTTCAACGAAAGTTCGAATTCCGGCAAGGCGCTCGCACTGGTCACTGCGGGACCGGGTCTGACCAATATCGTTACTGCCCTCGGTGGGGCTTGGCTGGAGAGCCGCGAACTGCTGGTCATCGGCGGCCAGGTGAAGACGGCGGACCTCGCACGCGGCCAATTGCGCCAGCGCGGGATACAGGAGATCGATGGGGTTTCGATCGCTCGACCAATCACCGTCGCGTCGGAGTTGGTCGATACTCCGCTGGACTTCGACACCTTCGCCGCGCTAGTCCGTCGTGCCGGGCAACCACGCAAAGGCCCCGTGTTCCTCGAAATTCCGCTTGACGTCCAGGCACGCGAGGTGGATTTCGATGCCGACCAAGTTGTCGCTCCCGCTCCCGCTGCCCTTCCTCGTGTCGCTAGCGAAGATTTCGAGCGCATTGTTACGTTGATTCGTTCCGCGGAGCGGCCCGTGTTGCTACTCGGCGGCGGAGTCTCGCGCGCGACTGCGCGCATTGCCACTGAACGATTTGTGGCAACTGGACTGCCCATCGCGACTACATGGAACGCTGCCGATCGAATCGATGCCGGTCATCCAAACTATGTCGGACGTCCGAACACCTGGGGCCAGCGTAGCGCCAACATTGTCCTGCAGCAGGCCGACCTCGTGCTGGCATTGGGAACGCGGCTCGGAATGCAGCAGACGGGCTTTAACTGGAAAGCATTCGTACCGAAAGGGAAAGTTGTCCAGGTCGAGATCGATCAGGCCGAACTCGACAAGGGCCATCCGCGTGTGGACATTCCGCTGTGCGCTGATGCTGACGATGTTCTGCTCCGCCTCATCGCCGCCGATCTCGGTAACCATGACGCGTGGCTGAAATATGCCCGGGAGGTGCGAGTCGCGATTCCGGCGATCGAAGACGTCAACAAAACCGGTGAAGGCTACTTATCTCCTTACGTGTTCGTCGACCGTTTGTCTGATCTCTGTGTCGCAGACGATATCGTCATACCGTGCAGCAGCGGGGGCGCGTTCACCGTGATGATGCAAGTCTTCCGGCAGCGCGCAGGCCAGATCATGGTGACCGACAAAGGCCTGGCATCCATGGGATACGGACTGTCGGGAGCGATCGGTGCTGCGTTCGCTTGGCCACATCGACGGGTAGTGCTGGTCGAGGGGGACGGCGGGTTTGCACAGAATTTGCAGGAAATCGGCACAGCAATGGTCAACGGACTGAACTTGAAGATGTTCGTGTTCGATGATTCGGGCTATGCATCGATTCGCATGACCCAGCGCAGCTATTTCAATGGGCGCTATATCGGCTGCGACCGAGCCACCGGTCTTGGCCTACCTGATTGGGAAAAATTGTTTGCAGCATGGTCAGTCCCCGTGCTTCGTATCGGCCGAGGCTTCGAGGTCGGCGAAGAATTCCAGCAACTATTTGCGGCACACGGCCCCGCCGCCTTCATCGTATCGCTGGATCCTGAGCAGACCTATTTCCCGAAAATTCCCAGCCGGATCACCGCAAGTGGTGAGATGGAATCAAATCCGCTGCACCGTATGTCGCCGGATCTTGACCCTACTTTGCAGGCACGCGTCGGTCGCTATCTCACCGATTGAAGCACTGATTCACCTCTTTTATATCAACCGAAGGAAAGCAAAATGAATAATCGTGAACGTCAGATGCTCGACATACTCAAGATGGGGCGTGACGAGTTTGGATATCTGGCCGTAAAGGCAGAATTTGAAGCGGAAGGCACGCGAACCGACGAGCTTCTGCGTCTGATTGAACTCGTTCGGCGTGCCGATCTGAAATTTGCGCTGAAGATCGGTGGCTGCGAAGCAATGCGTGATCTGATGGAAAGCAAACTGATCGGCGTGGAATACATTGTGGCGCCGATGATCGAAACACCTTACGCGCTGAGCAAGTTCATTGACGCCAAGAACAAGGTCTACAACGAAGAGGAAATGCAGGACACCCAATTCCTGTTCAACCTCGAGACCATTTCGGGTTTCAATTCTCTCGAAGGCATGGCCGCCACGGCGCGTGCGCCGGGAGGTGTTGCTGGGGTCGTTTTCGGGCGCGTCGATTTTTCGCTGTCCAACGGCTGGTCGCGCGACGCCATCAATACTCCCGAAGTCACGGACTTCTGCGTGCGTACGGCGCAAGTCTGCAAGCGTGACGGACTGGATCTCGTAGTGGGTGGTGGTGTATCGATGGACGCGCTTCCCGCACTTCGCCGGATTGCGGAAACGTATCTGACGCGTTTCGAGACGCGCAAGGTAATCTTCGACGCGGCTGCGCTCAAACGCACCGACATGGAAAAAGGGCTGCTGCAGGCCGTGCATTTCGAACTGCTGTGGCTACTGAACAAGCGCGATTATTACGGCGCGATTCATCAAGAAGACGCCAAGCGCATCGACATGCTCGAGAGCCGCTGGCACGTGTTGTCCGCCACCAAGCAGTGAGCGCGACCGCTTCGCGGACCGGGATGCCGCCGATGGCGCTGCCGGCGGCGCTGGCCGTGCGCTTGCGCGAGTCACATTGGCGTTTCGTCGTCACTGGCGCCGGGGGCTGGGCCGGTATGGCCACGCTGGACCTGCTGTATGCCGCGCTTGGCGGGCAGGCTTCGCGGCGCGTGCTCGCGTTTGGTTCGACCGCGCGCGAACTGTTGCTGCGCGGCGGCGGTCGCGTGCAGCAGCAGCCGCTGGCGGCGCTCGCCGAACTGGCCTCAGCGCCTACCATGCTGCTGCATTACGCGTTTCTGACGCGCGACCGCGTTGCAGGCATGAGCCTGCAGGAGTATGTGGCGCAGAACCGGGCCATCTCCGAGTTCGTTGAGCGCTTCGCACGTGGACCCGGCGTGGACGCCGCGCTGGTGCTCTCTTCGGGTGCCGTCTATGCGCGCGACGGCAGCCTGGAACGCGATCTGCAGGCCAACCCCTACGGGATGCTCAAGCTCGAGGACGAGACCCGCTTTGCGCGCTGGGCCGCGGAGCGCGGCGCCACACTGGTGCTGCCGCGACTGTTCAACCTCTCCGGCCCCTACATCAACAAGCTTGACACCTATGCACTGGCCACGCTGATCCGCGCCGCGCAGGCCGGCGAACCTATGCGCATCCGCGCCGCGCACGCGGTGGTTCGCTCCTACACAGCGGTCGAAGACTTGCTCGCAGTGAGCCTGTGGCGGCTCGCGCAAGGTGTCCGCGGTGTGGTGCGGTTCGACACCGCCGGCGAGCGCGAGGTCGAGATCGGTGAATTGGCGCTGGAGGTCAAACTCGCGCTGGGCAGTGCAGTACCGATAGAGCGCCCGCCGTTGGACGGCGCGCAGGTCGACCGCTATGTCGGCGACGGGTCGGCGTATGCTGAGCTTCTGGACCAGGCCGGGATCGTGCCACTGTTGCTGCAGCGGCAGATCGCGCGCACAGCTGACGACCTAAACCAACGTTTTCCATGAGCACGCCCTGCTTCGCACCCGAGGAGGTGGCGGATCGTTTGCTCCCTCGTCAGCGTCACCCCTACTACATCGTCGCACCGAACTACATTCAGGCCTCCGCAGGGATCAAAGCCCTGCACATGCTGTGCCATGCCTTAAACCATGCTGGCCAGACCGCCTATCTGGTGATCCATCCGTTCTATCCTCGGCCGGAGCAGGCCACCCACCCGTATCTGCTCACACCCTTGCTCGATGCCACTAGGCTGCAAAGGCATTTCGACGACGGCATGTGCCCGATCACTCTGTACCCTGAGACGGTACATGGCAATCCCTTCGGTGCTCCGCTGGTGGTTCGCTACCTGCTGAATTTTCCGGGCCTGCTCGGCGGTGACGCTACCTTCCCGCCAGAGGAAATTTGCATCGCCTATTCCGAGCGCATCGCTCAGGCAAGCCCGAACGTGGCGTCGACCCTGTTTCTCCCGACGTCCGATCCAGCGCTGTTCACGCCCGAGCCGCCGCAGCCCCGCACCGGCAGTTGTTTCTACGCTGCGAAGTATCAGGAAGTGCACGGCGGCGAACTGTTTGAGGCCACAAGGGATAGCGTCGAAATCACCCGGCTGCGGCACGATTCGCAAACGCCCGAGCAAATCGCAGAGTTGTTCCGACGCTGTGAGTTGTTCTACTGCTACGAAAACTCTGCGCTGATTATCGAAGCGCTGCTTTGCGGCTGCCCAGTCGTGATGCTGCCGAACCCGTACTTGGAACGCTCGATCGGAGAGGGCGAAATCGGCTGGGACGGCATCGCGTGGGGCACCGAGGCGGCCGAGATCGCGCGCGCAAAGGCCACCATTGGGCGCGCGCGTGCGAACTATTTAGCGTGTTTTCCACGCTTCGAGGAGCAGCTGCGACAGTTCATCGTGCTGACCCAGCAGTGCGCGGCAGCGAGGCCATATGCTCACCTACTTGATATTCCGCATCTGCACCAACCCGGTCGTCTTTCCAGAATTGCCGGCTCCTGGGAACTTACCCGCAGCATGGCCGCCGTTCGCGGCATCGTGCCTACCATCCGTGCGGGTCTGATGCGCATTGCCCGCGGGTGGCTGAAGCATTTTTGAAGCCGTACAAACGTCACGGCGTCATTTTCTATTTTGAATTCAAGGATCACCGCGATGCTTGTCGAAGAACACGCGCAATCAAGGGAAGGCACTGTCGTCACCACAGACTCGCTGATACCGCCGCTCACGCATCCATTTTTTATCGTCACTCCCCCGTATACGAGAGTGTCCGCTGGAGTGACAGCGCTGCATCTGCTGTGTCATTTTCTGAATCGGGCTGGATACAACGCTTACATAGTGCAGTACCCTCCGGCGCAAGGTGGGTTGCGATCACTGCCAGCATATGTAACTTTGCAGCAACAGCCAGAATTTCCGGCCGGCATGCTTGTGCCGAACATGACTCAGGACGTGCTCGATTTTTACCACGAGCAGCGCCTGCATCCGATCGTGATCTACCCCGAAGTCTTCGATAATCCGTTACGGGCAAAGTTTTTCGGACGCTATATCCTGAACTACCCAGGGCGATTAAACAAGGCTTATACAGAGCAAGAAAGTTTCTCCGTAGCTTATACACGGGCGCTGGCCGAGTATTGCACGACAAATTATCCTCATCATGCCCAGGTGACCGACGTTCTGTTTATGCCAACCGTCGATTTGAGTTACTGGAATACATCAGGTTCAGCGGCGGAACGCAACGGTGTATGCTTCTATGCTGGAAAATTAAAAGACATTCATTATGGGGCGCCACCAAACGTTCCGGATGGGGCGATCGAAATTCTGCGTAGCCAGCAGATGAGTCGGAATGAGGTGCGCCGCATATTTTGGCAGTCTCGTTATTTTCTTTGCTATGAGGACACTGCTCTCGCTCTCGAAGCGCAACTGTGCGGATGTCCTACTGTATTCGTGCCAAACAAACATTTTGGCGGGGTCCCGCTTGCCCATCATGAAATGGGAGAAGATGGATCATGCCGCTACGGGGACGCTTCCGGCTTAGCGCATGCGCAGGCCACAGTGGGAGGTACCGAAGCGATCCTGCGGAGACATATAGATGAGGTTCCGCATAGGATCGCCCAGCTTGGCCTGAAGTGGTTGGAATTAGCGCGCACGATCGAGTACCGTGGCCCTATCCGTTACCCGTTTGAACCTCGCCTAGTTTTTTTTGATCAGAGTTTTTCGAAAACGATTGGCTTCGAGGAAGGTCGCACCTTCGCGGCTACACGCCCGATGCGCGCCGGTGTTGCCGGCCTGCCACAACGGGTCGGCAACCTCATCCGCCAAACACTAAGCGATGGCGGGGGAGTGCGAGCTGTTTGGGGGCGCACCCGCCGTGGCATTGCCAAGCATGGTTTGAAGGATTTCATACTGTTACTGTGCGGCGTGCCGCCTCGCGACACCAACTGAAGCTGCCCATGGATCGCACGCTGACCATTCTGATCCCTAACTACAACCGGCCACAGGCGCTACGTCGCCTGCTTGGTCAGTTGGCCGTCGCGCTCGACAAGCTCGGTTCAGTAGGCGGGCGCGTTTGCGTGCTCGTCGTCGATGACTATTCGGACCAAGACATCGATGCAGTGTTCGCACCGTTTCGTGGGCGCGAAAACTTCAGCCTGAAACTCCAGTCCACCAAATGTGGGAACGCGGAAACGGCATTTCTGTCCGCTTTGCCGCTGCTGAAGTCCGAGTATGTCTGGCTACTAGGAAATGACGATCAGATTTCGACTGACGGTCTGGCTTACCTGATTCAGGTTCTTGGTGCCACCGACGTAGGGTTCATCCTGCTTAACCCGGCGATCACGAAGACCACCACTGGGGCAACGCATGTTCCGTTGACGACTACAACCCCGATGGTCTATTACGACCACACGGAAGATCTGTTTTTTGACTTTGGTTTCGTAACCTCGACGACGACCTTTCCATGCCTGCTGATGAAGGTTGCCCCGATACGGAATTTTCATCGACGGCACGGGCTAAACAGGCATTCGGCGGTCTATTCGCACACGTTCACGATATTCGGTGCCCTGCGTTTGCAGCCGGCGCTTGTCATCTCGACGCCGGTGGTCAAGTTTACGCTGAACGAACGGCTCGACGAACACGAGAAGCTGTTCAAACAAGCTCCTGCAGGCATCGAGTTCTTCCATCAAACCCTTGGGCTGGCGCGCTTGATCAATGCGACGGCACAGGTCTGCGGCATCGGTGTCGAGCGTCTTGGCGGCGCGTTCGAGGATGAAGTAGATAAGGATACGCTACGCGTAGTGCCAACTCTGCTATCCCACTTTTTGGTATTTTTTACTTTGCAGCAATTGGCTGTCGAACAGGCCGAAGTCGCCGCGCCGCGTGCCAAATTTGGCCATTTGGTAGCGAGCGAGTTCGACGAGTTGCGTGATTTGATCGCCCGCTTCGGCGACACGGATTTGCATCGACTGTTTGAGGAGGCTGCGGAGGTCTTATGGTCTCCGAACGCCACACCGGCTTGGAAGATGCATTACCTTCACCTTGCGGAGCAACGTTTGCGCAAGCTTGTTGACGCACGCTATGCATCAGCAATCGAGGGGTTGCCGATACGGGGCGCAAAAAAAATCGCTCCGGATACCTTTTCCCTGACGCCATTGCGTGGAGCGGGCGCCGACGCAGCTGGATTCGTATTACGGCCTGGATATGGTTGAAAGCAGCGTGTGGGCGACACGGTGCCCGGTTGTCGCGATCATCGTTAGCTACAACCCGGATGCTGCCCGTCTGCGACGAGTGGTTCAGGCATTGGAGGGTGCACCGTGCCGGGTCGTGCTCGTCGACAACGCATCGGCCGCCGACCCGGCCGCGTTGTTCGATGCGAATGACCGAGGCAAGATCATAGTCCACCGCATGGGTATCAATGCCGGGATTGGAAAGGCGCTGAACGCTGGAGTCGAGATTGCGCGAAGCCTGCACGCTACGCACGTGCTGCTCATGGATCAGGACAGCGTACCGCGCCCGGGTATGGTCTCCCGTCTGCTGGCCTGGGATGCCGAGCTCAGAGCGCGCGGTGTCGCCCTTTCGGCTATCGGCCCTCGCTTTGCGGACGCGGTGTCGGGGCAACTGTCTCGGCATGTGCGTTTTGCGCGCTGGCACGTGGGCCGCATTGACTGCGGCACGTCCAACGAGCCCGTGCCGGTGGACTATCTGATCACCTCGGGTTCGCTTATTGCGCTCGACACGTTGGAACGCGTCGGCCCGATGGACGAGTCCCTCTTCATCGATCATGTCGACACCGAATGGATTCTCCGTGCGCGTTCCCTAGGCCTGCAGGCCTACGGTGCCTGCGATGCGGTGATGGAACATGAGCTCGGAGAATTCCGACGCCGGGTCTGGCTGCTGCGCTGGCGCGACGTGCCGTTCCACAAGCCCTTTCGCTACTACTACATCGTGCGTAATAGCCTCGCGCTGTATCAGCGTGCCTACATGCCGCGCGAATGGATTCGGGTTGACGCGGTGCGACTGCTGCAGATTTTCGTGTACATGAGTCTGTTTCATCCGCAGCGCTGGCAATTCTTGCGCATGGCCATTCGTGGTGTCCGCGACGCTCTCGCCGGACGCAGTGGCGCGTTATAGCGGCGTCGGCTCGTCTGAGCGTCGGGACGGCAGGCTTCTCTGGATGGGTGACGCGCTGGTTCCTGTGCGGAAAGCAGCATGCGCTCCGGCTCGGCATCAGCGTGCTGCATGGTGCCTATGGCCTATGCAACTGGAACCTGCAGTTCCACACTACTAATAATTTATGTCGCGCGCAGCTCTTGAGGCGCCAGCGTGTTCGTCATCGTCGTCCAGCGCGCGATCGTGGTCGTATCGCAAGTTGCATCCACAGCCGCAGTAAGCTGAACACGTGAAGGAGGGTGTACTGTAGGCTCCTGTGGCTATGCCGCTGCGTCTGGTGCAGAACTCGCGCACCCTCGATGCGCCGGATGTGCCAGCCGGCGTCGCGAAGCCGCAGGCCGAGGTCGACGTCCTCGCAGTACAGGCGGAAGCGCTCGTCGAAACCGCCCAGCGCTTTGAATGCCTTCGCACGGATGAACAAGAAGGCACCGACTAGCCAGGCCGGCTCGGCAGGGGGTTTCCAGCCGGGCAGTCGGCGGCGGATCAGCTCGATGGGGGTGACCATGCCGCGGGGCGGCTCGACGTGCAGCGTGCCCGGCTGCAGCAGGGTGGGCGCGACAGCGCCGAGACGCGGGTCCGCAGCAGCGGCTTCCAGCAGCGCGGGGAAGGGATTGCCGAACCGGAATTCCAGATCCGGGTTCAGTACCGCGAACCATGGAGTGACGCAGTGCGCGAACGCGCGGTTGTGGTTGGCGGAAAAACCTAGGGGCTCCGGGTTGTGCAATTGCACCAGATCGAATGTCGCGTCCGGCGGTTTCGGGAGGTCTGCATCCGGCAGGTTGTGGACGATGACGACACGGGCGAGGCTGGGGTCGCGCAGAGTGGCGAGTTGCTCTAGCAGGGCCGCCACCAGATTACGCTGGCCGTGCGACGCCACCGACACGGTGACGCTCGGGGCGGGCAGCGGATGGCCGGGCATGGACATGGGGGGCGGCGGATGGCAGGACGGCTCAGCGACGGCCACGCAACTCTGCCTTTAGCCGGGCGAAAGCTTTGTTCGCCGCGAGGTGGCGAAGCAGTTCGGATATGAAAGAACGGTGATTCATCGCACGGTCGTATGCGTATGTGTCCATCACATCGTCCACTGCGCCGAACATGCGCACCTTGCCGCGAACCATCCACAGCGCCTTGTTCCAGGCCTTGCGGATGCCATTGCTGGGGTGGATGGCAAGCGAGGCGATCTCGGCGAGGTCGCGCAGGCGCTTAAGCGCAAATCGATGGCAGACATGATGGATCTCGTTTTTGTTTGTCGTTCTGTGCCCGGAATGTATCGCAGAGTGAAGACATCCGGAATGGACTTGGGCCATCCGGATTGAACTGCGTCGATCCACAGCACAACCCGGGTTGCGCTCAGCAATCCAGCAGGCCCGTCAACCGCCCGATGGCGTCGTCGACGACCTCCTGAGAGACGCGCGGCCAGGCACCAGCGTCCTGGAAGCTTGAGAGGCCGTTCACAACGCTAAAACTTGCTTTCCTTGGGCGGACCATGCAGGCGGTTCACGATGAACCGCCCTCGTGCAGGACGTTCGCCAATCAGTCAGCGGTTTTCCCGCAATTCGGTTTTGCGCCGCACGAATGCCTGGTTGGCCGCGCGCTTGCGTAAGGGTTGCGGCGGGCGCGGGTTCATGTGCTTGTCGTAGGCGCTCACCACTTCGTCGACCTTGCCGAACATGCGTACCTTGCCGCGCTCCATCCACAGCACCTTGTTGCAGGTCTT
>JAKACN010000007.1:0-38077 GCA_021821365.1 Pseudomonadota bacterium
AGGTAAGGTTTTTCGCGTTGCATCGAATTAATCCACATCATCCACCGCTTGTGCGGGTCCCCGTCAATTCCTTTGAGTTTTAATCTTGCGACCGTACTCCCCAGGCGGTCAACTTCACGCGTTAGCTGCGTTACCAAGCCAATTAAGGCCCGACAACTAGTTGACATCGTTTAGGGCGTGGACTACCAGGGTATCTAATCCTGTTTGCTCCCCACGCTTTCGTGCATGAGCGTCAGTGTTATCCCAGGGGGCTGCCTTCGCCATCGGTATTCCTCCACATATCTACGCATTTCACTGCTACACGTGGAATTCTACCCCCCTCTGACACACTCTAGCCGTGCAGTCACAAAGGCAGTTCCCAGGTTAAGCCCGGGGATTTCACCTCTGTCTTGCACAACCGCCTGCGCACGCTTTACGCCCAGTAATTCCGATTAACGCTTGCACCCTACGTATTACCGCGGCTGCTGGCACGTAGTTAGCCGGTGCTTATTCTTCCGGTACCGTCATCCACCCAGAGTATTAGCCCGGGCGATTTCTTTCCGAACAAAAGTGCTTTACAACCCGAAGGCCTTCTTCACACACGCGGCATTGCTGGATCAGGGTTGCCCCCATTGTCCAAAATTCCCCACTGCTGCCTCCCGTAGGAGTCTGGGCCGTGTCTCAGTCCCAGTGTGGCTGGTCGTCCTCTCAGACCAGCTACTGATCGTCGCCTTGGTGGGCCTTTACCCCACCAACTAGCTAATCAGATATCGGCCGCTCTAGGAGCATGAGGTCTTGCGATCCCCCACTTTCACCCGTAGGTCGTATGCGGTATTAGCTAGTCTTTCGACTAGTTATCCCCCACTCCAAGGCACGTTCCGATATGTTACTCACCCGTTCGCCACTCGCCGCCAGGATTGCTCCCGCGCTGCCGTTCGACTTGCATGTGTAAGGCATGCCGCCAGCGTTCAATCTGAGCCAGGATCAAACTCTTCAGTTCAATTCCTGTGGTTGCCGTCTCCGGCACGGGCCCTCTCGGACCCCGCTCACTCAAAATACTGACAGGTAGCTTCCTTGCGAAACCTACCTATATTTCTGCGAGCACTTCAATGTTTTTCAGTCTCGGCAGCAATTCCTCGCCACCGCACCTTCCATCAAGCGCCCACACTTATCGGCTGTTACTTGTTAAAGAACCGGCTCCGCCGTCGCTCGCTTGCGCTTCGCAACTCGCCAACAAATCGTTTTGTTCGTCAGCAGCAGAGAAACGAGATTATGAAGCACTTTTCGTTTCGCGTCAAGCTTGAATTCATCATTAACTTGCCCGCTTAACTGCCTCTTTTTGCTCAACCTTTCGGTCTCGCAAACCACCGGCAAATCGTTTTGTTCGCCGGCAGCAAAGAGATGGGATTATGCTGCGTTATTCGAATTCAGTCAAGCGGTTCGCTTCGGGGCGCAAAATTTGTCTTGCAGCAAAAATCGCTTTCCCGTTCTCCCGATTCGCTCAACGCAACAGTCGTCCCATTGGGATTTTCTGCTGCGATCTGCGAAGGGGGCGAGATATATCAAAGGTTGCGGAAGTTCGGCAAGCGCTTCTCTATGAACGCCTTCATCCCTTCTTTTTGATCTTCTGTTGCAAACGTCGCATGGAAGAGCCGTCGCTCAAATTGCACACCTTCGGCAAGCGTGGTCTCGTACGCACGGTTGATGGATTCCTTGACCATCATGGCGATAGGAAGAGACATTGCTGCGATGACGGCAGCCGCAGCAAGCGCTTCTTCCATCAATTTCCCAGCCGGAACGACACGGGATACCAAGCCGGCGCGCTCGGCCTCGTTCGCATCCATCATGCGCGCGGTAAGGCACATATCCATTGCCTTGGCCTTGGAAACGGCGCGCGGCAGACGCTGCGTTCCTCCCGCTCCAGGCATCGTTCCGAGCTTGATCTCAGGCTGGCCGAATTTCGCGGAGTCGGCCGCAATAATGAAATCACACATCATTGCCAGCTCACAACCGCCGCCGAGCGCATAGCCGGCCACCGCGGCTATTACAGGCTTGCGGATACGGCGGATCTGCTCCCAATTACGCGTGATGTAGTCGCCTTTGTACGCGTCCATGTAAGAGTAGTTGGCCATTGCGCCAATGTCCGCCCCTGCGGCGAATGCCTTCTCGCTCCCCGCGATGACGATGCAGCCGATGTCGTCATCGCCATCAAAGGCGGCCAAGGCGATGCCGAGTTCATCCATCAGCTTGTCGTTAAGCGCATTCAGTGCTTTTGGACGGTTCAAACGGATGATACCGACCTTCTCTTGGGTCTCGACTACGACGTTTTCATAGTTCATCTTTAGCTCCTGACAGAATGGGACCGCGCAATTGTACCCTTGCCTCGACATCTCTCCCGGGATACGCGCCGAAGCCTCCAAAGGCACTTGAGGCATGTCAAAGCCGGCAAGCCCTGAACACGTAGCATGGCTCAGATTGAGTAGCGCCACATCAATCCAGGGCGAGAAATCTATTCCTATAAACCACGCGGAGACATGCAATGAAGCGGCCAAATTCCATTGATTCGGTTGTCATGCCGGAGTCGATCATGGGTCCGGCGTCAGTGGACGATTGTCATTTCAAGGGCCGAGGACCACATGAGCGGCCGCAAATGCTCGCTCCTGACGGTGCAGACATACGGCTTGCCGGCAAGGGTATTACCTTGCCGGCAGAAGTATGGGGCATCGAAACCACATCGGGCGTACAGGTAATGGATGAACTTCACTATGACATCTTCGATGCCATGGATGCGCTGTCGCGCCACGAGGATCATGAATTCGGCGCGGAATACGAGACTTTTCTCAAAACGATTGAGCAAGCATTCCGCCAGGAAGAACAATGGATGGATGAGATCGGCTTTCTTGCTTCGAGAACCCACCTGGAACAGCATGCGCGGGCACTAGAGGCGTTGCATAAGGTTCATTCGCGGGTCATGGCTGGAGACCTCCAACTTGGCCGGGAGGTCATTGATCAACTCTTGCCTCGGTGGTTTACATTCCACCTCTCGACAATGGATGCGACTCTGGCGCTTGCAATGCAGATGGCGCCAACGAAAACCGCAAAGCCAGCTCCCTCCACCTTGCAGCCCCGCGTCTTCTCGCCGTTCTGACGACTTCGATTGTGCTCGCCCAGGGTGAACGCGCCGTGAGCTGACGTTACCTTGTCATCTCGTTGCACGCAGCATCACAGCAGTCTTCGGGAGCAGCGCCCACATCATGCCGCGCTGCTTCATCTTGCCGGCATTCTCGCCTGCACCGGCGCCAAAACCCCAAAAATAATCTGCGCGAACCGCGCTTCTGATTGCCCCTCCGGTATCCTGTGCGAACATCAATCGCTGCAATGGTGCGTCCGTGCCCGGCTGTGAGGTGGCAAGAAAAACCGGAGCGCCGAGTGGAATATATTGCGGATCGACGGCAATCGATCGTTGCGGCGTCAACGGTACGCCAAGCGCGCCTCTGGGGCCTTTGTTCGGATCGGTCAATTTTTCTTCCTTGAAAAAGACATAGCTCGGGTTGGCATTCAGAAGCTCCTGTTGACGAGCCGAATTGGCCGCGAACCAAGCCTTGATGTTCTGCGCGGAAGCCTGGTCGAGTGTCATTTCGCCCTTATCGACCAGATAACGACCGATGGATTTATACGGATAGCCATTCTGATCGGCGTAGGCAACGCGCACGGTCTCCTTCGCATCGGTGAGTTGCACGCGTCCGGAACCTTGAACCTGGAGGAAGAACGCTTCTATCGGGTCATCCACCCACATCAATTCCTTTCCGGCGAGAGCACCCGAGTGCGCCATCTCGGCGCGCGACAGATAGGGCAGAATCCTGTTGCCGACAAGACGGCCTCGCAGCCGCAGGTTCTTCAGCTCCGGGTAGACGCTCCCCAGATCGATGGTAAGCAAATCGTCCGGCGTACGATAGAGCGGCACCTGATATGGGCCTCCGCGCTTGCGCGCGCCGTGCAGGAGCGGCTCATAGTAGCCGGTGACGAGTCCATTGTTCGTGCCGTCCGGATTGAACACCTGGTGCGGCACGAAAAATGATTCGAAGAACGTCCGCACTGCTTTCTCGCTTTTTGCATCGACATCGCGCGCGACCATGCACGGCTCGCGCCAATCCGGCTTTTTCACCAGCACTTCGCAGGACGCAAGAAGTGGGGGCAAGGCTTCCCGCAGGTCGTCTTTTTCCCATCCGGGCACGTCAGCGAATGTCGTCGGCCGGAGGATTTCCTTCGGCCCTTCCGCCGGACCGGGCGGCGTAACGGGAGGCTTGGCCACCTGAACGGTTGTGCAGGCGGAAAGTACGACGACAATTGCCGTTGCGAGTACACTTGGGCGGATTATTGACATTGGAGTGCAAGAAAATCTATGTGGCTGCTATTGCTTGAAGCGGGCGTCGCTCTCTTTTTACTAGTGTTTATCGTCTGGTGGACAATGTTCTCCGGCAAGAAACCCGACCAGTCGGTGGAATCTGAATCGCTTCCGCACAAGGACAATCACAAACACTAATTCAGTGCAAGGTTCGAGGCAATGACAAGATGAATTCGGGAATCTTCGCCTCGAACTGCTCGCCATCCTCGGCCACGCAAAAATAGGTGCCAACCATCGAGCCTTGAGGCGTCGCCAGCGCCGTACCGCTCGTGTATTCGAACTGTTCGCCAGGCTGGAGCAAGGGCTGGTGACCGACCACTCCCAACCCGCGCACTTCTTCCACGTGGTTGTTACCGTCGACGATGATCCAATGGCGCGATATCAGCTGGGCCGCAACGCTGCCCGTGTTCTTGACTGTGATCGTATAGGCAAACACATAGTTGGAACGATCGGGATCGGACTGTTCGGCGAGATATTGCGTCTTTACAAACACCGTGAATTCATAGGATGCCATGGAGTTCCTTGTCATTCTTTTCATGCAAACGGAAGGTCGCTTCATTGCACACGAATTCCTGCGCCCTTGCAAGACTGTGCACGAACCGACAGGGTAGAATAGCGGATCCTTGTCAAATTTGTCTGTCATGCCAACTTACCGTATTGCTCCCAGCATCCTGTCCGCCGATTTCGCCCGCCTGGGTGAAGAAGTCCGCACTGTTGTCGCCGCAGGCGCCGACATCATTCATTTCGACGTGATGGACAACCATTACGTGCCCAATCTGACCGTCGGACCGCTGGTCTGCGAAGCCATCCGCCCGCATGTGCAGGTGCCGATCGATGTGCACCTGATGATCAAACCGGTCGATCGCATCATCCCCGATTTTGCCAAGGCGGGCGCAAACATCATCACCTTTCATCCTGAGGCTTCCGACCACATCGATCGCTCGCTGCAGCTGATCCGCGACAATGGCTGCAAAGCCGGCCTCGTGTTCAATCCGGCCACGCCGCTGCATTACCTCGACCACGTGATGGACAAGCTCGACATAATCCTGATCATGTCGGTCAACCCGGGCTTCGGCGGACAGTCCTTCATCTCGGCCGCGCTGAAGAAGATCTCCGATGTGCGCCGTCGTATCGACGACTCAGGCCGCGACATCATGCTGGAGGTCGATGGCGGCATCAAGGTCGAGAACATCGCTGACGCCGCGCGCGCCGGGGCGGACACCTTTGTGGCAGGCTCTGCGATTTTCGGCAAACCGGACTACAAGGCTGTGATCGAAGCTATGCGCGCCCAGTTGGCCCAGGCATGAAGGCAGCGAAACCCGACATGCTGAAGGACATTCGTGCCGCCATCATCGACCTGGACGGGACCATGGTGCACACTGCGCCGGACTTTCACGTCGCCGTCAACCGCATGCGCGCAGAACTCGACCTCGCCCCGCTTGAGATGGAAACCATCACTCATTTCGTCGGCAAAGGCACTGAAAACCTGATGCGGCGCGTGCTCGGCGTCGACTTCGACAACGACGGCGTGGAGCAGCATTATCCCCGTGCGCTGGCGTCCTATCAGAAGCATTACCTGGAGATCAATGGCGAGTACTCGAGCGTCTATCCCGGGGTGCATGAAGGTCTCGCGGCACTGCGGGCGAAAGGCTTGCGCCTGGCTTGCGTGACCAACAAGCCGATCGATTTCGCTACGCCGCTGCTCGAAAAAACCGGCCTGCGACGGTATTTCGACGTCGTCTACGGCGGCGATTCCCTGCCGAAGAAAAAGCCAGATCCCTATCCGCTGCTGAAGGTTTGCGAGGATTTCGGAGTGCGTCCGGCACAGGCGCTTGCCATCGGCGATTCATCCAATGACGCCCAGGCGGCACGGGCAGCGGGTTGCCGAGTGCTGAACGTACCTTATGGTTACAACCACGGGGAATCTATACACAAAGTCGATTCGGATGGTATAGTTTCGACGCTGCTCGACGCAGCTCAACTCATTTCCGCATAACCGCAAACACATGTTTCTCGACAAAAAACGTGATGCGACCTCGCTGGGCCTGTATGAGGCCTGGCTGTGGCGACGCTGGCAATCCTGGGCTGACTAACCCACATTGCCGCCGACCGCCATTGCACGGTTGGCAACGTTTTTTGACATCCCCCGCTATAGCGCTCTCGTTCTACAATAGCGCCCGGAGAGAAACATGACCGAACTCGAATTCAAATCGCTGGCCACGCAAGGCTACAACCGCATTCCGCTGATCGCAGAAGCATTTGCCGATCTGGAAACACCCCTCACGCTGTACTTGAAACTCGCGCAGACGCAGAACGCCGGCAAGAACACCTTTCTGCTCGAATCCGTCGTCGGCGGCGAGCGCTTTGGGCGTTATTCGTTCATCGGTCTGCCCGCGACGACGCTCATGCGCAGCTATGGCACCCGGACCGAAGTGGTGAAGAATGGCGCCGTGGCGGAGACGCACGAGGGCAATCCGCTCGAATTCATTACCGAATTCCAGGCGCGCTACAAGGCGGCAATCCGCCCCGGCATGCCGCGCTTCTGCGGCGGCCTGGCGGGATATTTCGGCTATGACACGGTGCGCCATATCGAGAAACGCCTCGCGCATACGGCGCCGAAAGACGATCTCGGCCTGCCGGACATTCAATTGCTGGTGACGGAAGAACTGGCGGTGATCGACAACCTTTCCGGCAAGCTGTACCTGATCGTGTATGCCGATCCGACCCAGCCGGAAGCGTATTCGAAGGCTCGTCAGCGGCTGAAAGACCTGCGCGCGATGCTGCGCCGGGCAGTCGATGTGCCTGTCACATCCGCATCGGTGCGCACCGATACCATCCGCGAGTTCGACAAGGCCGCCTACCTGAAGGCGGTCGCGCGCGCCAAGGAATACATCATGGCCGGCGATCTGATGCAGGTACAGGTCGGCCAGCGCCTCAAGAAGCAGTACGTGGATTCGCCGCTGTCGCTGTACCGCGCGTTGCGTTCGCTGAATCCGTCGCCGTACATGTACTTCTACAACTTCGGCGACATGCAGATCGTCGGCGCCTCGCCTGAAATCCTGGTTCGCAACGAGCAGACCAACGACGGCAAGAAGAAGGTCACGATCCGCCCGCTGGCCGGCACTCGCCCGCGCGGCGCGACGCCGGAGAAGGATGCGCAACTGGCGAAGGAATTGCTGGCCGATCCGAAGGAAATCGCGGAACACGTGATGCTGATCGACCTCGCGCGCAACGATATCGGCCGCATTGCGGAAATCGGAAGCGTGAAGGTGACGGACAAGCTGGTGATCGAAAAATATTCACACGTGCAGCACATCGTCTCGAATGTGGAAGGCACGCTCAAGCCCGAACTGTCGAACCTCGACGTGTTGAAAGCGACATTCCCTGCCGGCACGCTGTCCGGAGCACCGAAAGTCCGCGCGATGGAAATCATCGACGAACTGGAGCCGGTCAAGCGCGGCATCTATGGCGGTGCGTGCGGCTATCTGTCCTTCGGCGGCGAAATGGACCTCGCGATTGCGATCCGCACCGGCGTGATCAAGGACGGCATGCTGTATGCGCAGGCCGCTGCCGGCGTAGTGGCCGATTCGGTGCCGGAAATGGAATGGCAGGAAACGGAGAACAAGGCACGCGCGGTATTGCGCGCGGCCGAGCAGGTGCAAGACGGACTGGATGGGGAGCTCTGACATGTTGCTGATGATCGATAACTACGACTCCTTCACCTATAACCTGGTCCAGTACTTCGGCGAGCTTGGTGAAGACGTGCGGACCTTCCGCAATGACGAAATCACACTGGAGCAGATCGCGGGCATGAAGCCGGATCGCATCTGCATTTCGCCCGGTCCTTGCACGCCGCATGAGGCCGGAATTTCCGTGGCCTTGCTGAAGGAATTTTCCGGAAAGATCCCGATCCTGGGGGTCTGCCTCGGCCACCAGAGCATCGGCGCCGCATTCGGCGGCAAGGTTATCCGCGCGAAGCAGGTCATGCATGGCAAGACCTCGCTGATCACGCATACTGGCGTCGGCGTGTTCAAGGGGTTACCGAGCCCGTACACGGTCATCCGCTATCACTCGCTGGCCATCGAGCGCGAGTCGCTGCCGGATTGCCTCGAAATCACGGCATGGACGGACGACGGCGAGATCATGGGTGTGCGCCACAAGGAATTCAAGGTGGAGGGGGTACAGTTCCATCCCGAATCCATCCTGTCCGAGCACGGGCACGAACTGCTGAAGAATTTCCTGAACACCTGATATCACGGAGCCACTGTCATGCCGATCACCCCGCAGGAAGCGCTGCTGCGCTGTATCGAACACCGGGAAATCTTCCACGACGAAATGCTGTCGCTGTTCCGCAAGATCATGAGCGGCGAGATGTCGCCCGTCATGATCGCGGCGCTGACGATGGGCTTGCGCGTGAAAAAGGAAACCATTGGCGAAATCACCGCCGCCGCACAGGTGATGCGCGAATTCTGCACCAAAGTTCCCACGAAAAATGCGCACAACCTGCTGGATATCGTGGGCACCGGCGGTGACGCCGCACACACCTTCAACATTTCGACGGCATCGATGTTTGTTGCCGCAGCAGCCGGGGCACGCGTCGCCAAGCATGGCGGACGCAGCGTGTCCTCTTCTTCCGGCAGCGCGGATGTGCTGGAGGCGCTTGGCGCCAACATCAACCTGAAACCGGAACAAGTCGCGGAATCGATCGAGGAGACCGGCATCGGCTTCATGTTCGCGCCCAACCACCATGCGGCGATGAAACATGCGGCGCCGGTGCGCAAGGAACTCGGCGTACGCACGATCTTCAACATTCTCGGCCCTCTGACCAATCCGGCCGGCGCGCCGAACATCCTGATGGGCGTGTTCCATCCGGACCTGGTCGGCATCCAGGTGCGCGTGCTTGAACGGCTGGGTGCGCAGCATGCAGTCGTTGTCTGGGGGCGCGACAATATGGACGAAGTGTCGCTCGGTGCGGCCACCATGATCGGCGAACTGGTCAACGGCGAGATCCGCGAATACGAGATTCATCCGGAAGACTTCGGTCTGCAAATGGTGGCGAGCCGCAACCTGAAAGTGTCCGGTGCAGCCGAGTCGAAAGAAAAGATCTTCGAGGCGCTGGACAACAAACCGGGGCCAGTGCGCGACATCGTCGTACTGAACGCCGGCACGGCGCTCTATGCAGCCGGTATTGCCACCTCGATTGCCGATGGCCTGGGCAAAGCGCGTGAATCCATCGCCTCGGGTGCGGCACGCGCGAAGCTGAATCAATTCGTCGAGGCGACGCAACGACTCGGCGCTGCCAACTGACCGACCATGTCCGACATTCTCAACAAAATCCTCGACGTGAAGGCCGGCGAAGTCTCCGCCGCGAAAAAGCATCGCGACTTTGCAAGCCTGCGCCGCGACGTGGAATCAAACGCGGAAGCACGCCAGGCGCTGCGCGGTTTTGAAGCCGGCCTGCGCTCGAAAATCGCCGCCGGCCATGCCGGCGTGATTGCTGAAGTCAAGAAGGCGTCGCCTTCCAAGGGCGTGCTGCGGGCAGACTTCCAGCCGGCCGAGATTGCCGAATCGTATGCGAAGCACGGCGCCGCCTGCCTGTCGGTGCTGACCGACGTGCAGTTCTTCCAGGGCTCACCCGACTATCTGAAACAGGCCCGCGCCGCATGCGCGATTCCCGTGCTGCGCAAGGATTTCATCGTCGACCTGTACCAGGTGTACGAAGCGCGTTCATGGGGCGCGGATTGCATCCTGCTGATCGTTGCCGCGCTTGATCATGGTTTGATGGCGGAACTGGAAGCCTGCGCGCACGAACTCGGCATGGGCGTGCTGGTGGAAGTACATGATGCGGACGAACTGGATGCAGCACTAAAGCTCAAGACGTCCCTGCTTGGCATCAACAACCGCAACCTGCGCACGTTCGAGACGTCGTTGCAGACCACCATCGACTTGCTTCCGCACATTCCGTCGGAAAAGCTGGTGATCACGGAGTCCGGCATTCTGAAGCCGGATGCCGTGAAGCGCATGCGCGACGCGGACGTGCACGCCTTCCTGGTCGGCGAGGCCTTCATGCGCGCACCCGACCCGGGAGCCGAACTGGCACGTCTTTTCAGTCTCTGAAATCCCGCTAAGCCGTTTTCGTTCCCAGCCAGGCAGCGCGCTGGCGTGCGTGCGCCGCGGGCTTCGCGTGTCCTGTGAGCGACATCTGCGGCGCGTCGTCAGTCGCCAGCGTCGCGCTGAATACCATCAATTCATCGCGGCGGAAGGCATGCACTGTCACGGCATCGTCGATGCGATAGCGTGACAGCAGGTTGTCCAGATTGCTTGCCGTCACCCGCACACCGTCCATGGCAACAAGAATGTCGCCAGCGGAAAGCCCGGCACGGTGTGCAGCGCCCCCCTCATATACATTGGCGAGCTTGCAGTCGTTGCCGTCGCGCGTGGTGCGGACGTTCAGGCTCGCTTTCGCCTCCTTGCCATCCTTGTGCTTGTCCGCCACCTCGACGCCAAACGGTGTCAGCAATCTGGCAAGCGGCAGGTCATCGGTGCCGCGCACGTAACGGTCGAAGAACCGCTTGAGCTTCAGGCCCGTGATCTCATCGAACAGGCGTTCCACATCGGCTTCAGCCACGCCCACGCCGCCATTGTCGCTGTAGAAATCGCGACCATAGCGCTGCCATAACGCGCGCATCACATCGTCGAGCGACTTCCGCCCCCGGGTTTCGGTGCGAATCGTCAGGTCAAGCGCGAGTCCGACCAGCGATCCCTTGGTGTAGTAGCTGACGATCGCATTCGGCGAATTTTCATCCTGCCGATAGTACTTCGTCCAGGCGTCGAAACTCGACTCTGCAACGCTCTGCTTGGTGCGCCCGCTGCGGCGCAGGACGCCATTGATTGTTTTCGCGAGCAGTTTGAAGTAGGCGGTTTCGTCGATCACACCGCTGCGCACCAGCATCAGGTCGTCGTAATAGCTGGTGAATCCTTCGAATAGCCATAGCAGCGAGGTGTAACCCTCGGTGCGCAGATCGTAGGGCGCGAACGCGGCCGGCTTGATGCGCTTGACGTTCCAGGTGTGGAAATACTCGTGGCTGCACAGGCCGAGATACGTGCGATAGCCGTCGCTCATCCCCTTCTGCCCCTTGACCGGCAGATCGCTGCGCGAGCAGACCAGAGCCGTGGAGGCGCGATGCTCGAGACCGCCGTAGCCGTCGCCCACTGCGAGCGTCATGAACACATAGCGGTTCATCGGCGCACACCGGCTCTTCGGCTCGAACAGGATGATCTGCTCCTCGCAAATCTTTTTCAGGTCCGCGGCAAGTCGGGCCATGTCCAGGTTCGGCACCCGGCCGGTGAGGACGATGTCATGCGTAACGCCATGCGCTTTGAATGTCGCCAGATCGAAAGTGCCCATTTCGACCGGATGGTCGATCAGCTCATCGTAGTTGGCGGCGACATAAGTGCCGAATCCGTAGCGCTTCGCCTTTAGTTCGGGCAGCGCGGTGGCGACGCGCCAAGCCTTGAATACCTCTCCCTCGGGCGGACGGATGTCGACCACATGGCGCAGGTTGTCCTGCTCATGCACGCTGAGGAAAACGCTGGTGCCATTGAAGAAGCCATGCGTCTGGTCCAGGTGGGCGGCGCGCACGGACAAGTCCCATGCGTAGACTTCGTAGGTGAGTACGAGCGGCCCCTTGCAGGGCTCCGCCTGCCAGGTGTGCTTGTCACGTTTTTTCAGGGCGATGCGCGCATCGCCGGATGATGCGCCGATACGTACGATGTTGCGCGCGAATTCGCGGATCATGTAGCTGCCAGGAATCCACGCGGGTAGGGAAAAGACCTGGCCGACGGGATCGGGTTTGTCGACGGTCAGCGTGACTTCGAACAGGTGCGCTGCGAGATCCTTGGGCGTAATCGTGTAATAAACCGCGTTTTTCATTTCAATCCAGTGTGTTGTTACCGCCGCCTGCCGCCAACACCATGGCCGCAAGTTCTGTGACGGTATCGATATCCTGCAGGATGCCGGGATCATCCGTAAGGACTTCGATCAACGGCAGCGTCTTGAGGAGTATGCGTGCGCCCTGGTCGCCGCGCAGAGCCAGCAAGCGGGGCAGATGCGCGCGGCCGAATGCGACGGGGTTGCCGCGCTGGCCGCGATACATCGGCACTGCGATGTCGGTGTCGCGGCCGATGGCGGCAACGAGGGCCGCCATCGTATGGGGTTGTACGAACGGCATGTCCGCCAGTGCGATCAGCCAGCCGGACGCGTCGCCTGCCTGTGAAAGCGCGTGGACTAGCGACGCGGCCATGCCTTCATCCGCATTCTCGCAAACCGTCACCTCACAGCCGATCGTTCGCAAGTCCGACGCCAGTGCCTCCTGTTCGGGACGAACGACTGCCAGCACTCCTGGCAGGACCGAGAGAAGACTCCGTGCCGCTGCGACGGCAACACGTTGTCCACCGGGCAGCGCTTGCAGCAGCTTGTTCTGCGCGCCGGTCGGATCAAATCGCGCGCCCTTTCCGGCCGCAAGCAGTATCCCCGTCAGCCGGGCGCCGTTGTTATGCATGTGCCCTATACATTGACGTTCACCACCAGCCTGCCGCGGACTTTTCCTTCAATGATGTCGCGCGCTTTCACGAGCGCATCGGCCAGCGTGATTTCCTGCGTAATGGCGGCGAGCTTGGCAGCATCGAGGTCGGCGGCAAGTTTCTGCCATGCGGCGATTCGCCTCGTCTTCGGCGCCATGACGCTGTCGATGCCGATCAGCCGCACGCCGCGCAGAATGAACGGCGCCACCGAGCCGGGAAGATCCAGGCCCTGTGCCAGTCCGCATGCCGTAACGACACCGCCATAGCGGGTCTGTGCCAACGCATTGACCAGCGTATGCGAGCCGACTGCGTCGACCACGCCCGCCCAGCGCTCCTTCTGCAAGGGTTTGCCGGGAGCGGACAATTCCGCGCGGTCGATGACTTCCGTAGCGCCAAGCGACTTCAGGTAATCCGCTTCGGCCGACTTGCCGGTGGATGCCACCACGCGATACCCCCACCCGGACAGGATGGCAACGGCAACGCTGCCGACGCCACCCGACGCGCCCGTTACCAGGATATCGCCGCTGTCTTTCGTCACGTCGTTATCCTGCAGCGCCATCGCGCACAGCATCGCCGTATAGCCGGCGGTGCCGATCGCCATCGCTGTCTTCGCGGACATGCCCGGCGGGCGCGGAATCAGCCAGTCGCCCTTCAGCCTGGCGCGTTGTGCGAGGCAACCCATGTGCATTTCGCCCACGCCCCAGCCATTGAGCACGAAAGCATCGCCCTCTTTCCAGTCCGGATGCGAGGACGCAATCACTTCGCCGGCACCGTCGATGCCGGGCACCATCGGCCACTTGCGCACCACGGGCGATTTGCCGGTGATGGCGAGGCCGTCCTTGTAGTTGACGGTGGAATAGTCGATACGCACCGTCACGTCGCCATCGGCGGGCAGTTGCGCGTCGTCGAGTTGCGTCAGCCTGGCGTTGGTCGTGCCGTCTTCATTCTTGTTGAGCAGAATCGCATTGAACATAGGGCGCCTCCATGAGTGGATATGCGATTATAGTGCGCGGCCCGCATGTGCGCGCCGATGTGAAAAAGGCGCGCTCTCCATGCAGGAGGCGCGCCTTTTGCGATGCCCTTTCCGATTACTTCAGCGAGGCCAGTTTGTTTTCCAGCGCGGCGCGGTCGATCGCGCCGGGAACGCGCGTACCGTCCGTGAAGAAGATGGTGGGCGTTCCGGTAATCTTCAGCTTTTGGCCAAGCGCCAGAATCTTGTCGTTCGGTGCGGTGCAGTTGGCTGGCGCAGCGTCGGCTGCTTTGCCTTTCAGCATCCAGTCATCCCATGCCTTGGCGCGATCCGCGGAGCACCAGATGTTGCGCGACTTGACCGCCGAATCCTCGGCCAGGATGTTGTACATGAAGGTGTAGACCGTTAGGTTGTCCATCTGGCTCAGGGTCTGGCGAAAGCGCTTGCAATAACCGCAATTCGGATCTTCGAACACCGCGATGACGCGCTTGCCGTTACCCTTGACGGTTTTCAGCGCGGAGTCGAACGGCAGCTCGGAGAACTTGATCTTCGTGAGCTCGTCGACGCGCGCCTTGGTGTGGTCGGTAAAGGTCTTGGTGTCGACCACGCGGCCGATGAACAGGTACTCGCCTTTCGGATCGGTATAGAAGACGTCGCTGCCGACCCGCACTTCATACAAACCGCCGTATGGCGTCTTGGTGACGGAGTCGATCTTGACCCCGTCGCCCAGGCGCGGCTCGATCGCTTTGCGGATCGCCGCTTCCGGCGCGCTTTCCGCCAGTGCCATTCCCGCTGCGAGGCTCAACAGGCCGATTGCGGCCAATCTGGTCAATTTCATCATGTCGTTCAGCTCATCTTTCCATTGTTCTATGGCTTTTTCCCCATGGCATGGGAAATCAATGCCCGTTTTAAGACCGGTAACTTGTTGACCAAGTTCAATCCAAGGTTGCGCGCGACGCGCAGTGGCTCGAAATCGACAGCAAACAGGCGCTCGAGGCCGTCGGTAGCTGCCTGCATGAGGAAGATGTCCTCCTTGCGGGCACGCGAATAACGCGCGAGGATGCGCTCGTCGCCGCAATCCCGGTGCTGCTCGCGTTCCGCGACCAGCTTGACCAGGGCCGCGGCATCCGCGAAACCAAGGTTCATGCCGTGGCCCGCCAAAGGGTGCACGACATGCGCCGCATCGCCGATCAGCGCAACGCGCGGCGCCACGATGGCATGCGGGCGCAGCAGGCTGAGCGGAAATGCCTTCACCGATTCCGGCTGCACGGGATGGAGCTGCCCCAGTTGATGTCCGGACAGCTGCGCGACACGCTCGGCGAGTTGCGACAGCGGCTCGCGCAGCAGGGTCTGTGCCAAGGCCTCCGGCGCCGACCAGACGAGGGACGCGCGCTGCCCGGGCAGGGGTAACAGCGCCACGATGCCTTCCGTGGAAGTGAACCACTGATACGCGGTCGCATGGTGCGGTCTGGTGCATTCGAAATTGGTCACGATCGCGCGCTGCCCGTAGGAGCGGTAATCGATGCCGATATCGCATTGCCCGCGCACCCAGGATTGCGCGCCGTCCGCACCGACGACCAGGGATGCCTCGATCACATCGCCGTTATCGAGCTGTACGGTCGCCCCCTCTGTAGCTGCGCACAGGCGGGCCGCTCGGCCGGTCACAATGCGCATGTTCGGCGCAAATTTGAGCGCGGTATCGAGCGCGTGGTTGAGGTTGCTGTCTTCGACGATCCATGCCAGTGCGCCGGCACGCGCGCCGAAGGCATCGAAGGCGAGATTGCCCGCCTGTTCGCCATCGCCCCTGACGACCATCGAATCGACTGCCGCCACGCGCGCCGCATCCAGCGCCTGCCATACCTTCAGCGACGACAGCAGGTCATGCGCAATCTGGTTCAAGGCATAGACGCGCACATCCCAACTCGCGGATTGCGCCGGCTCAGCCGGTACCGCACGGGGCGCCAGCAGAGTGACGCTGAGGCCGGCCTGCGCAAAACCAAGCGCCGCAGCCTTGCCGACCGCACCGTTTCCGACGATACAAATATTGCTTTGAAAATGCATGAGGCAAGTGCCCGATAGAAATGAAAAGCGAAGCGTTCAGATCGCATTATAGCCGTTGCGGCATAGTCTGCTTTGCAAAAAGGCTTGCATAATCCAACAGGTTTGCTATACTTGCGCGCCTTGGCCTGGTAGCTCAGTTGGTAGAGCAGAGGATTGAAAATCCTTGTGTCGGTGGTTCGATTCCGCCCCGGGCCACCAGGAAATTCCCGATAAAGCGCCAACCCGCACAGGTTGGCGTTTTTGTTTTTGCCGTTGCCAACTTCTCCAGCGCCATGCGCCGGCCTGTCGCAACTGCCCGTCCGCTCAGGCACAAACGGCAGCAGTTCTTTTTTCATTGATCCCAATCATTGCACCGCGGCATTCAACCGGCAGATACTTCGTCGTCGATTTGAGCCTCATCACCGCTAACTGCCTTCGATTACGCAGTACCCGCGACGACATGTTGAACTGAACGGTTCGAACATGCGCGTTCAGCCACCTGTCGCCGACGATATCGTCAAGCCGTAACCGGAGACCTGCGCTGCCGACACGATCGGCGGCGGGAGTCGGGAGTTATGAAACGATCCAACGCCCCATTCCGGGCGTTGCTCGGTGTCGGCCGAACAGTGCCGACATTTTCGGAATCTGCGCTGGATTCCTTTTTTTCCAGCCTGTTGCCACTCCTTTTCCTTTTTTCATCGGCACATCCGCTCCAGTTTCATGCTCCAGCGCAGCGACGCAGAACGCGTCCGGCCGTATGCCGCTCTCGATGTTCTGCGACATGCCGCGCGCCTCGCCTTCAAAAGTTTGCTTCACCTCCCCACGCCGCGACCAGCATCTGCTGCACCGGCACTCTACAAGAGCAACAACACGCTGAACGCACTTACCCGCGAGGCCCTACATGGACAATTCGTTCGACAGCACGGCAGTTTCCGATCTTGTTCCCGACATGCCGCAGTATGCGGTGCCCGACTATCTGCAGGACAATTACTGGTGGGCTTACGTACATCCGCGCGCCGTGAATTTCTGGGATCGGCAATGGCTGGTCAACCTCATCCTGCTCGGCAACTACAAGCGCCTGTGCGGCGCGGTGCTGGACGGATTCGACAACAGCCTGCCGGGCCGCACCATCCAGATCTCCTGCGCCTATGGCGACATCACGCCGCGCCTGTCACGCTGCGTCGAGGCAG
This sequence comes from Pseudomonadota bacterium, assembly GCA_021821365.1. GTDB lineage: Bacteria > Pseudomonadota > Gammaproteobacteria > Burkholderiales > Burkholderiaceae_D > Noviherbaspirillum. Next base: position 17,168 of record JAKACN010000007.1, read on the forward strand.
GTGGCATGCTTGACGTGATCGACATCCTGCGCGTCCAGCTCGATAACCTCGCTCCCAAGTTGTCGCCGTGGGCACCCGTCACGCTGCACCAGATGGATTCAACTGCCCTCAAGTTCGCCGACGGCCGTTTCGACCGCGCGCTGCTGTTCTTCCTCATGCACGAGCAGCCGATGGCCGTGCGTAAGAAAACTCTCGCGGAGGCGCTGCGCGTGGTCCGGCCGGGCGGAACGATCACTATCGTCGACTTTGCCCGTCCGTACCACTCGAATCTGTTCTGCCGCTTCTGGACGCTGGTGCTGACAAGGCTTGAACCTTTCGCCCCCGACATGTGGAAGGGGGAGATCAGAGACTGGCTGCCCAAGGACGCCAACATCGCCAGCATCAGGCAGGAGAGATTTTTCGGCGGTTTTTTCCAGAAGCTGACAATCACTCTGGCCGGCGGATAGCATTATCTTGCAGCGATGCATGGAAAGACCTGTTCCGGAACAGCCTTTCCATGCTGTCAACGGCCTCACAGCACCTGTCTTGCGCGCAGGCCAATCGTCGCGCCGGCTCAATGTGCAGCGGCAAACAATGCGAAAGCTTGCGAAGTTCGCAAGATAGGTTAAATTACGCCTCGCCCTCATGCGCAAATACAAGATGCTGCGAACTGAACGCGCCAGACAAAGCGAAGACCATCGATGCTGATAGCCGTACTGGAATCCGACCGTGATCAAGTCGACATGCTGCGGCACGAATTGATGCGCGTCGGTCACGTCTGCCAGGCGTTCGACAACCCGCAAGATCTTCTCGCGGCGCTCGAACACCAGCAGTTCGAAGCACTTGCCATGGATTGGCCGGCCGGCGAACAATCCATTCTGCCCGCGTTGCGGGCAATCCGGTCGGTTGCGCCATCCGCCATGCCCATCCTGCTGCTGACGCAACGCATGCGCGAAAACCTGCTTGCCGAAGCGCTGGATGCGGGTGCGAGCGATTACATCATCAAGCCGCTGCGCCGCAGCGAATTTCAACTCCGCATGCAGGTGTTGCTCGCGCGCGCCTATCCCAATAGGCACGTCGGTGAACAGCTGTGCTTCGGCCCTTTCACGTTTGAGGTGGACAAATCGCGCATTACGCGCGCAGGCGCGACGATCGACGTCACACAGAAGGAGTTTGAATTGGCGCTGCTTCTCTTCCGCAATCTTGGGAGGCCGCTGTCACGCGCCTACCTGCTCGAAAGGATCTGGACGCAGGATGCGGATACGCCTTCGCGCACGGTCGACACCCATGTCTCGCGCGTGCGCAGCAAGCTCGGACTACGGCCGGAAAACGGCTTCCGCCTGGTCCCGGTCTACAGTTACGGCTATCAACTGGAGCAACTGGCGCCGGCCCCGTAATCCCCGCTTTGCGCCAGGTGTTACATGCGCGGAGATCATCGACGCTGTCGTTTTGTCAACAGCAAACACCACTCTCCTGCAAAGGAGCAACGCGCTATAATAGAGCGTCGCGAAAACCCGCATTGACATAACAGGAATGCAGCTTCTCACCGTCGGCCTCAACCACACCACCGCGCCGGTAGCGTTGCGCGAAAAAGTGGCGTTCCCCGCTGACCAGATCGGCCATGCGGTCGCTGCGGCACGCGCCTGGTTTGCGCGTCATGCCCCCGCCGGCTCGACGGACGAAGCGGCCATTCTCTCGACCTGCAATCGCACAGAACTCTACGCCGCCAGCCATGTTCCCGGCGGTGTCGAAGCAGCCATCGATACGACCGCGCAGTTCCTCGCCGAGTATCACAATCTATCCTATTCCGAGCTGCGGCCCTATCTGTACACCCTGCCGCAGGATAATGCCGTACGCCACGCGTTCCGCGTCGCATCCGGACTCGATTCGATGGTGCTGGGCGAGGCGCAAATCCTCGGCCAGATGAAAGAAGCGGTGCGCCGCGCGGAAGCTGCCGGCGGGCTCGGCACTTATCTGCACCAGATGTTTCAGCGGACCTTCGCGGTCGCAAAGGAAGTCCGCACCACGACCGAAATCGGCGCGCACAGCGTGTCGATGGCCGCTGCGGCAGTGCGCCTGTCGCAACGCATCTTCGACAAGATCTCCGAACAGAACGTGCTGTTCATCGGTGCCGGCGAAATGATCGAATTATGCGCAACGCACTTCGCCGCGCAGAATCCGAAAACACTGACGATCGCCAACCGCACCCTGGAGCGCGGCGAGTCCCTCGCCCACCGCTTCAACGGCCAGGCAATCCGCCTCGGCGACCTGCCCGAGCAACTGGCGCAGTTCGACATCGTCGTGTCGAGCACCGCGTCCTCGCTGCCGATCATCGGCCTTGGCATGGTCGAACGCGCGATCAAGGCGCGCCGCCACAAGCCGATGTTCATGGTCGACCTTGCGGTGCCGCGCGATATCGAATCGGAAGTCGGGCGCCTCGACGACGTTTTCCTCTACACCGTCGACGACCTCGGCACGGCAGTGCAGGCCGGCATCGAGAATCGCCAGGCCGCCGTCGCGCAGGCGGAAGCAATCATCGAAAACCGCGTGCAGTCGTTCATGCATTGGCTGGACACACGTGCGGTGGTGCCAGTGATCCGTGACTTGCATGAATCCAGCGAATCGATGCGCCTGGCCGAACTCGAACGCGCCAGGAAGCTGCTCGCCAAGGGTGAAGACGTCGACGCGGTCCTCGAAGCGCTGTCCAGGGGAATTACTGCGAAATTCCTGCACGGTCCGCAGCAAGCCTTGCATAATGCGCAAGGCGACGAACGCGCCCGCCTGGCCGCGCTGCTGCCGCAATTGTTCCGCACCAAGCGCTAGCTTTCCCTCGTCACGCCTTGCCGCGCCGCGCGCGGCAGCCTTCTCATTCGACGCCGACCGCATTGGGTCGCGCCCTCACCATTCAACAGAGACGATTACCGATGAAACCATCCATGCTTGCCAAGCTCGACCAGCTCAGCGAAAGACTGGAAGAGTTGAACAACCTGCTGATGCAGGAAGGCATAACTGCCGACATGGACCAGTATCGCCGGCTGACGCGCGAACATGCCGAGCTCGGCCCGCTGGTCGCGCTCTACAGGGAATACCGCCAAGCCGGCGATGACATCGAAACGGCACAGGAGATGCTGTCGGATCCCGACATGAAGGAACTGGCGCAGGAGGAGATCGCGGCCGCCAAGGGGCGCATCGCGCAGCTCGAACTCGACCTGCAGATGATGCTGTTGCCGAAAGACCCGAACGACGAGCGCAACATCTATCTTGAAATCCGCGCAGGCACCGGCGGCGATGAAGCGGCGCTCTTCGCAGGAGACCTGCTGCGCATGTACACGCGCTTTGCCGAGCGCAACCGCTGGCAGGTCGAGATGGTGTCGGCGTCGGACTCGGAAATCGGCGGCTACAAGGAAGTCATCGTGCGCATCATCGGCCATGGCGCATATTCGAAGCTGAAGTTCGAATCCGGCGGCCACCGCGTGCAGCGTGTGCCGGCGACCGAGACGCAGGGACGCATCCATACTTCGGCCTGCACGGTTGCCGTCATGCCGGAAGCCGACGAAGTGAGCGACGTCGACATCAATCCGGCCGACATCCGTATCGACACCTTCCGCGCGTCCGGCGCGGGCGGCCAGCACATCAACAAGACCGACTCCGCGGTGCGCATCACCCACATCCCGACCGGCATCGTGGTCGAATGCCAGGACGACCGCAGCCAGCACAAGAACAAGGCCTCCGCGCTGAAAGTGCTCGCCGCGCGCATCAAGGACGTGCAACTGCGCGAGCAACAGGCCAAGGAAGCGGCAACCCGCAAGTCGCTGATCGGATCGGGAGACCGCAGCGAGCGCATCCGTACTTACAACTTTCCGCAGGGCCGCGTCACCGACCATCGTATCAACCTGACGCTCTACAAGATCGATTTCATCATGGACGGCGACCTGGAAGAGCTGACCAATGCGCTGATGGCGGAGCACCAGGCAGAGCAGCTTGCCGCACTGAGTGAGGAGGCATAATCTTCTGGGAAAAACTTGATCCGGGACGCTTGCGGAATGTTTGCATTAAGGGAACCATTTCGCACAGTATTACTCCCATGACATTATTCACTGACAATACAGATCGATGAAAACCTCCAAACCTGTGCTGCTGGCTGTCGGAATCGTTGCCTTCCTGCTGATTGGCGCCGGGCTGTATCTGCAGCACGTCAAGAACGAGTTGCCGTGCCCGTTGTGCGTGATGCAGCGCTATGCATTCATCACGACAGGATTGATCTGCCTGGTATTTGCCGCCCTGCCGCGCGGCCTGACGAAGATCGGCGCAAGCCTCGGCGCACTGGCGGCGCTGACCGGCGCAGGTATCGCGAGCTGGCACCTTTGGGTAAGGGCTCATCCCTCGATTTCCTGCGGCATCGACCCTCTGGAAACGTCGCTCAACAAGATTGCCACCGCCGAGTGGCTGCCCTGGCTGTTCAAGGCGGATGGCCTTTGCTCGACGGAATACGAGCCGCTACTCGGACTCTCGACGCCACAATGGTCGCTGATCTGGTTCTCGTTCTTCGCGCTGCTGCTGATCTGGGCCGCATTGCGCCAAAGCCGCTGACGATAGCTGGCCGGAGAATACCGCGACACCTATGCAGCAGTTTTCAATCGCCCCCGGCACTACGATCGGCGCGGTGCTGAAAACCCCTCCCATCGAACCGCTGGAAGCGCGCATCCTGCTGGGTCATGCCTTGCAGCTGTCGCGCGTTCAGCTCATCACCCAATCGGAACGCAGCTTGACCGGCGGCGAGGCGCATGCCGTATCGTCGCTGTTCCGACGCCGCCTCAAGGGCGAGCCGATTGCTTACATTGTCGGCGAGCGCGAGTTCTTCGGACTGCCCTTCTTCACCACGCCCGCGGTGCTGATTCCGCGTCCGGACACCGAATTGCTGGTCGAACTGGCGCTCGACCGGCTGCCCCAAGGGGGGCGCGTACTCGATATGGGCACAGGCTCCGGCGCGATTGCCGTTTCCATCGCCCATGCCCGGCCGGATGCCGAGGTGACCGCCCTGGATGCGAGCGACGCTGCACTCGACGTCGCACAGCGCAATGCGGCGCGACACGGCGCCCGCATCTCGTTCGTACGCAGCAACTGGTTCGAATCGCTGGCGCCGGAACGGTTCGACGTCATCGTGTCCAACCCCCCCTATATCGTGGAGAACGATCCGCACCTGGCACAAGGCGACCTGCGTTTTGAACCGGTTGACGCGCTCACGGACCATGCCGATGGCTTATCGGCCTTGCGCATCATCATCCAGGGCGCGCCGGGCTATCTCGCGCCGGGCGGCTGGCTGTTGATGGAGCATGGCTACGACCAGGCGCCGGCGGTTCAAGAGTTGCTCTCCAGTCACGGCTTTCATGCGGTACAGAGCTGGAAAGACCTGGCGGGCATCGAACGTGTCAGCGGTGGCTGCCGGTAGCCGATTCCCGTCGATGTTTTTTGTCCATGTCAAGACTGGCGGATTCGCATAATTTGCGTATCATCTGCCGCTTGTTTCACCATTTTGATTCCACATGCTGCCATCGATCGAACAACGCCTTGCCATTGAACTCGCCGCCAAGCCGGCGCAAGTCGCCGCCGCCATCGCTCTGCTGGACGAAGGCGCCACCGTCCCGTTCATCGCGCGCTACCGCAAGGAAGCCACCGGCGGCCTCGACGATACGCAATTACGCCTGCTGGAAGAGCGTCTGCGTTACCTGCGCGAGCTGGAGGACCGGCGGGAGGCGATCATCGCGTCGATCGAGGAACAGGGCAAGATGACGCCGGAGCTGCTGGACGCCATCGTGCATGCGGAAGACAAGACGCGCCTGGAAGACCTGTACCTGCCCTACAAGCCGAAGCGCCGCACCAAGGCGCAGATCGCAGCGGAAGCCGGCCTCACCGAACTTGCGGATGCCTTGCTGTCGAATCCCGCGCTGAATCCAGAAGAGGAAGCGGCGAAATACCTGAAGCCGGCGTTCAGCACCGACAATGGCGACAATCCGGGCGTCCCCGACACCAAGGTCGCGCTGGACGGCGCGCGCCAGATCCTGATGGAGCGCTTCGCCGAGGATGCGACGCTGCTGCAGGCGCTGCGCGAATACCTCACCGAACATGGCGTGGTCGAATCGAAGGTCGTCGAGGGCAAGGAAGACGCTGGCGCGAAGTTCGCCGACTGCTTCGATTACTCCGAAACGCTCGGCACGATTCCATCGCATCGCGCGCTGGCGCTGTTCCGTGGCCGGCGCGAAGAAATTCTGAACGTATCGCTGCGCCTCGACAGCGAAGAGGAAAAGCCGAAATGGGATGCGCCGCACAACCCGTGCGAAGGCCGCATCGCCGGGCGTTTCGGTATCAGTCATCAAGGCCGCCCGGCGGACAAGTGGCTGTCCGATACGGTACGCTGGACCTGGCGCGTGAAGGTTTTCATGCATCTGGAAACGGAGCTGATGACCAGCCTGCGCGAACGTGCCGAAATCGAGGCGATCAACGTGTTCGCCCGCAATCTCAAGGACCTGCTCCTGGCCGCGCCTGCTGGTCCGCGTGCAACCATGGGCCTCGACCCCGGTCTGCGTACCGGGGTGAAGGTTGCCGTGGTCGATGCCACCGGCAAGGTGGTCGACACGAACACCATCTATCCGCACCAGCCGCGCAACGACTGGGACGGCTCGATCCACACGCTTGCGCAACTGGCGCGCAAGCATGACGTCGCACTGATCTCGATCGGCAACGGCACCGCGTCACGGGAGACCGACAAGCTGGCGCAGGACCTGATCAAGCAGTATCCGGAACTCAAACTCACCAAGATCGTGGTTTCCGAAGCCGGCGCGTCAGTCTACTCGGCATCGGAATTCGCCTCGCGCGAATTGCCGGAGCTGGATGTCTCACTGCGCGGCGCCGTGTCGATTGCGCGGCGCTTGCAGGATCCGCTGGCGGAACTGGTCAAGATCGATCCGAAGTCGATCGGCGTCGGCCAATACCAGCACGACGTCAGCCAGACCCAGCTGGCACGTTCGCTGGATGCCGTAGTGGAAGACTGCGTGAACGCGGTCGGCGTCGACGTCAACACCGCATCCGCTCCGCTGCTGGCGCGCGTGTCGGGCCTGAACGCGAGCGTGGCGCAAAGTATCGTCAGCTATCGCGACATGAAAGGCATGTTCTCCTCGCGCGCTGGCTTGCGCGAGGTGCCGCGACTCGGCGAAAAGACCTTTGAGCAGGCCGCCGGCTTCCTGCGCATCATGAACGGCGACAATCCGCTCGACGCATCGGCCGTCCACCCCGAATCCTATCCGGCCGTCGAGAAGATCCTCACCGACATCAAGAAGGATGTGAAAGGCGTGATCGGCGATGGCAAGCTGCTGAAAGGCATCAACCCGGCGAAGTATGCCGACGACAAGTTCGGCGTGCCGACCATCACCGACATCCTGAAGGAGCTCGAAAAACCGGGTCGCGACCCGCGTCCGGAATTCACCACTGCAACCTTCAAGGACGGCGTGGAGGATATCAAGGACCTGCGTCCGGACATGATCCTGGAAGGCGTGGTTACCAACGTCGCCGCGTTCGGCGCTTTCGTCGACATTGGCGTGCACCAGGACGGGCTGGTCCACATTTCTGCGCTCTCCAATACCTTCGTGCGCGACCCGCACTCGGTGGTCAAGGCCGGCCAGGTAGTCAAGGTGAAGGTGCTTGAGGTGGATGAAAAGCGCCGGCGAATCGCGCTCACCATGCGCCTGAGCGATGCGCCGCAGCCAGCGGGAGCGCGTCAGGAACAGCGCGGCGATCGCAATGACTCGCGCAGGCTCGTGCAGCATCAGCAGTCGCGCCAGCCAGCAGTGAACAATGCCATGGCGGCGGCGTTTGCCAAGCTGAAAGGCTGAGCCCGTCCGGATAGCACGAAAGTGCGGGCTCGCGTTCAAGGCGGGCCCTTTTTATTTTTCCTGCGACTTTCCAATGGCCGGAAGTTGATGCAGAAAAACAAATTCCGGATTTCCCTCCGATTTTGAAGGGCTTACCCGCGTGCACTTCACCTTTTTCATATAATGGTCGCTATCCCGCACTTTTGAGAGGTTAGGCCATGAGCAACGATATCCAGTCCTGGATCAAGAACACCGTCACCCAGCACCCGGTCGTGCTGTTCATGAAGGGTACGGCGCAATTTCCGCAATGCGGCTTTTCCGGCCGCGCCATCCAGATTCTGCAGTCCTGCGGCGTCGAAAACATTGTGACCGTCAACGTCCTGGAAGACGCAGAAGTGCGTCAGGGCATCAAGGAATATTCCAACTGGCCGACCATTCCGCAGTTGTTCGTCAAGGGTGAATTCATCGGTGGTTCGGACATCATGAGCGAGATGTACGAATCGGGTGAGTTGCAGAACCTGCTGAAAGCCTGAGCCGGATGCATCCGCAGGGATGCATCACCGGAAGCCGATGCCGAACAAACGCCTGATCATCGCCATAACGGGCGCCACTGGCGCCGTGTACGGCGTGCGCCTGCTGCAGGTCTTGCGCAACACCGCCGGCATCGAAACGCATCTGCTCATCTCCGATGCCGGAGTCCTGAGCCTGCATCAGGAGCTCGACCTGAACCGCAAGGAAGTCGAGCCGCTGGCAGATGTTGTGCATCATGTCCGCGACATTGGCGCTTCGGTCGCAAGCGGCTCGTTTCAGTCGGAGGGCATGATTATCGCGCCCTGCTCGATGAAGACGCTCGCCGCGGTTGCACACGGGCTTTCCGATAACCTGATTGCCCGCGCCGCTGACGTGGTGCTGAAAGAACGTCGTCGCCTCGTGCTGATGGTGCGCGAAACTCCCTTCAATCTCGCCCACCTGCGCAACATGACTGCCGTGACGGAAATGGGCGGCATCATTTTCCCTCCGCTACCCGGCTTCTATCATCGTCCGCAATCGATCGCGGAAATGGTCGATCATACCGTCGGGCGAGTGCTGGATCTGTTCGCAATCCCCCATTCGCTGACGCCCCGCTGGGCCGGCATCAAGCAGGAATAGTGATTTCTCGCCAGCGTTCATACCGTACACCCGATTGCATGGGCAAACGCAACGCGTATTCAGCATGAAAACAAAAAGCCCACGATCAATAACGACCGTGGGCTTTGCGTATTGGTGCCGGCTAGAGGACTCGAACCCCTTACCTGATGATTACAAATCAACTGCTCTACCAGATGAGCTAAGCCGGCGAAACTGGAAAGTCCAGTATTGTACTTTATTTGATTCGCGTTAGCGTAGGACGTCCGCCTTTTTTGGGAGGCTCGTTGTCGTCGTCTGGTCCACCTGCCTGGGGGACATCGCTTGTCTCGCCTTCCGGCTGCGGAACAGCCGACAGCGGCGGTGTTTTCGAGCCACCCTCGCCTGCACGCTCGTCTGAAGAAACGGGCGAAACCTCGAATGCCATTCCCTGACCGTTTTCACGCGCATAGATCGCCACGACGTTTTCCACCGGGATCAGGATTTCGCGCGACACGCCGCCAAAACGCGCATGGAAATGAATGGCATCATTCTCCATCTTCAATCCGCTGGTTGCCGTGAAGCTGATGTTGAGCACAATCTCGCCGTTCTTCACGAACTCGCGCGGGACGTGCGTATGCGCGTCAACGGCGGCAGCAAGATACGGCGTATATCCGTTATCGGTGCACCACTCGTAAATCGCGCGCAGCAAATAGGGCTTGGTAGAAATTTCTGGCATGGTTTCCGCGTTAACACGCCTTTGTCACGTATCATGCACCCGTTGGTATTCCGGGTGCACTTGCGCGCAGGCAAGCAGGATTAGCGGCGCATCACCTTCTCAGACGGCGTCAGCGCTTCAATATACGCCGGGCGCGAGAAAATGCGCTCCGCATATTTCATCAGAGGCGCCGCGGTCTTGGATAGTTCGATGCCATAGTGATCGAGGCGCCAAAGCAAGGGCGCAATCGCCACGTCCAGCATCGAAAACTCGTCGCCCAGCATGTACTTGTTCTTCAAGAACAGCGGTGCCAAGGTCGTCAGGCGATCACGGATTTCGGCGCGCGCCCTTTCATGCACCTTTTCGGCCCCCTTTGACTTGTCGTTTTCCAGGGTATGGACATGAACGAACAACTCTTTCTCGAAGTTAAACAGCATCAGGCGCGCACGCGCGCGCATGAGCGGATCCGCCGGCATCAGCTGCGGATGCGGAAAACGCTCATCGATATATTCGTTGATGATGTTCGATTCATACAGAATCAGGTCGCGCTCGACCAGGATCGGCACCTGGCCATAAGGGTTCATTACCGAGATGTCTTCCGGCTTGTTGAACAGGTCGACATCGCGAATTTCGAAGTCCATACCTTTCTCGAACAAGACGAGACGGCAGCGCTGCGAAAATGGGCAAGTAGTGCCCGAATAGAGAACCATCATGTTGTAGTTCCTTAGAAACAAAAGGGTGAGACGTCATACGGCTCACCCCAAAACAAACGCCCGCCCTCCGTCAGGATGGCGGGCAATAATTTACTTGATGTCTTTCCAGTAGGACGCATTCAAGCGCCAGGACAATACCAGGAACACGCCGAGGAAGAGCAATACGCCAACCCCGAGACGCTTGCGGGTGTTTTGCGCTGGCTCGGCCATCCATTCAAGATAACCCACCAGATCCGCGACTGCATTGTCATACTCGGTCGACGAAAGCGTGCCCGGCTTCACTTGTTCGAATCCGGCAAACTTGTGCACCATCTTGCTGGGATCGTGCGGGTCCTTCTCTTCGACAAACTTGGCGGTACGCACGCCCTGCAGTTCCCACAGAACGTGCGGCATGCCGACGTTCGGGAAAACCATGTTGTTCCAGCCCGTCGGGCGGGAATCGTCCTTGTAAAAGGTGCGCAGATAGGTGTACAGCCAGTCCGCGCCGGATCCGGCTTCGGATGCCTTGGCACGCGCGATCACCGACAGATCCGGAGGAGCGGCGCCGAACCAGGCCTTCGCATCCTTCGGCTGCATGGCGACCTTCATCAAATCACCCACCTTGTCCGACGCGAACAGAAGATTATTCTTGATCTGATCTTCCGTCAGTCCGATGTCCCGCAAGCGGTTGTATCGCATCGCAGCCGCGGAGTGGCAGTTCAGGCAGTAATTGACGAAGAGCTTGGCGCCGTTTTGCAGCGCGGCCAGATCCTTCGTTCGGTTCGGTGCCTGGTCAAGGGTGACCGTTTCGCTGGCCAGCACGACTGCTGGGGCAAATGCCAGGACCGCAATCAGTTTTTTCAGCAATTTCATGATTCATTTATCCCTTTTGCGGCTTAGTGCGGCTTGTAGGTAACACGCTCGGGCACGGGCTTGAACTGGCCCATGGAACTCCACCACGGCATCAGCAGGAAGAAGCCGAGGTAGACGAACGTGCAGATCTGCGCTACCAGAGTGCGCGTCTCGGTCGGCGGCAACACGCCGAGGTAGCCCAGGATAACGAATGCAATGCCGAAGACGAGGTACACATAACGATGCCAGCTCGGGCGATAGCGGATCGACTTGACCGGCGAGTGGTCGAGCCAGGGCAGGCCGCCAAGAATCAGCACGGACACACCCATCAGCACCACGCCCCAGAACTTGGCGTCGAAGATGAACATGCCGACCAGCGCAGCGGCGCCAACGACGACGAACGCCGTTTTCACTTTGCCGCTCAGCTTCGATTTCGCGAAGACCAGCGCCACATATGCCACCAGACCGACTTCCAGTGCGTACATGAACTGCGAGGTAGTTGCACGCAGGACCGAATAGAACGGCGTGAAGTACCAGACCGGAGCAATATGCGGCGGCGTCTTCAGCGGGTCGGCCGGGATGAAGTTGTTGTACTCGAGGAAGTAGCCACCCATTTCCGGCGCGAAGAAGATGATCGCGCTGAAAACGATGAGGAACACCGCGACGACGTACACGTCATGCACCGAATAGTACGGATGGAACGGAATGCCATCCAGGGGCACGCCATTGGAATCCGTCTTTTCCTTGATCTCGATACCGTCCGGATTGTTGGAACCCACTTCGTGCAGTGCAATGATATGCGCGACAACCAGGCCCAGCAGGACCAGCGGAATCGCGATCACGTGGAACGAGAAGAAGCGGTTCAGGGTCGCATCCGACACGACATAGTCACCGCGAATCCACAAGGACAGGTCCGGGCCGATGAACGGGATGGCGCCGAACAGGTTCACGATCACCTGCGCGCCCCAGTAGGACATCTGGCCCCACGGAAGCAGGTAGCCGAAGAATGCCTCCGCCATGAGAGCCAGGAAGATGGCGACGCCGAACAGCCACACCAGTTCACGCGGCTTGCGGTAGGAACCATACAGCAGGCCACGCAGCATGTGCAGGTAGACGACGATGAAGAATGCGGATGCGCCGGTGGAGTGCATATAGCGAATCAGCCAGCCCCAGGGCACGTCGCGCATGATGTACTCAACCGAATTGAACGCGAGCGTGGCGTCCGGCTTGTAGTGCATCACGAGGAATATACCGGTAACGATCTGAATGACCAGAACCAGCAGTGCGAGGGAGCCAAATGCGTACCAGAAGTTGAAGTTCTTCGGTGCGTAGTACTCGGAGAGGTGTGCCTTCCAGGTGGAAGTCAGCGGGAAACGGGCGTCGACCCAGTTCAGCGCCTTGGCAGAGAACGGCGCGTCGGCGGGGAGCTTTTTCTCTTGGAATGCCATGATTATGCTTCGCCTTTCTCGTCTTTACCGATCAGCAGGCGCGTATCGCTTAGATACATGTGCGGCGGCACTTGCAGGTTGTCAGGGGCCGGCTTGTTCTTGAACACGCGGCCAGCCAGGTCGAAGGTCGAACCGTGGCACGGACACAGGAAACCGCCTTGCCAGTCGTCCGGCAGCGAAGGCTGCGCGCCCGGCTGCAGCTTGCTGCTCGGCGAGCACCCAAGATGCGAGCAAATGCCCACAGCAACCAGGACCTCCGGCTTGCGGGAACGATATTCGTTACGCGCATATTCCGGCGTCAGATCGTTCTGATTGCGTTCCGACTTCGGGTCGGCCACCTGAGCGTCAGTTTTCTTCAGCGATTCGACCATTTCGGGCGAACGCTTCAGAATCCAGACTGGTTTGCCGCGCCACTCGACCGTCTTCATTTCCCCCGGAGCCATGCCCGCGATATCAACCTCCACCGGAGCGCCAGCGGCTTTTGCTCGCTCGGACGGCTGGAAGGTGGACACAAAGGCCCCTGCCGTAGCCAATCCGGCCACACCACCCGCCGCGCACGTAGCGACGAGCAAGCCGCGTCGACCGGAATCGACCTGCTTTTCGTTACTCATACCAACCCCAATCAGTGAAAAAACGAAATCTGCACGAAACTTCTAGCAACCTTCGATTATAGCCGACCGCGATTGCGAATTAAAGCAAATAGGTTCTATTTGGCAAGCTGCTGGATTTTTTCCAATGGCCCTGGGGGCCCAACCCATCCATCCGGCCCCGAAAACGGCCGGCGAATGGATCTTTCAGGGTGTGGGCAGCGCGCCGGGGGTGTGCCCGGCTCAGTTAACGCGCGGACGGCCCAGCTGCAGCAGGCCGCGGCGATGGGCCTCAAAGACGGCTTCGCCTCGGGAATGCACGGCGAGCTTGCCGTAGATATTCTTGATGTGGGTCTGGACAGTACCGACGGACACCGATAACAGCTTGGCAACTTCGCCGTAGCTGTCACCCTGTGCAATCAGGTCGAGGATGGCGGCTTCGCGCCTGGTCAGGGTCGTGTCGGCGGCCTGGGCGGATGCCGGTGACACCGGTTTCTTGCCATCCCGGACTTTCGCCAGCACCATCCGCGCGATCGCCGGACTCATCGGCGCCCCACCGCCGCGCAGATCCAGCACGGCCCGCGCAATGTCCATCCGGCCGGCGTCCTTCAGCACATACCCTGAAGCGCCCGCCTCGATGCAGGCCAGGACATTCGCCTCATCGCTTGACATGGTGACGACCATGATGTCGGTCCTGGGGTATCTGCGGGTGCACGCATGGATGATTTCGATCCCCGAGCCATCGGGAAGGCCGAGGTCGGTAATCAGCACGTCCGGCTGGGCGCCATCGAGCCATTTCAGCGCCGGCTTGACGCTATCGTACGCTGCCAGCAATTTCAGGCCTGGATCCGATTCGATCGCCAGGCACAATGTCTTTCGCGTTACGGCGTCGTCTTCGACGATCAGTACGCCGACCGCGTCACGCGATGTCTGATCCTGCATATTCATTCCTTAACTGCAGCAATGATACCGCATATAAGGATTTTATTAACTTTCGGTCCGAAAGCCCCTTGCGCCGTCAGGGTCAGACGGGATTGCCGATATCGATGAACTGGTGCTCGATGCCGAAGCGGCCGGCCAGATGCTCACCCAGCGCCCGCACGCCATATCGCTCGGTAGCGTGGTGACCGCATGCGAGATAGGAAACGCCGGATTCCCTGGCAAGGTGCACGACGGGCTCGGAGATTTCGCCGCTGAGGTAAGTCCCCGCGCCAGCCACAATGGCGTCGTTCATCAGGTTCTGCGCCGCGCCGGTGCACCAGGCCACCCGCCCGATGGCCTGAGTCGGATCGCCGATGACCAGGGGCGCCCGCCCGAGGCGCGTCTCAATCGTCTTCGCCAGCTCGCCCACCGTCCTGACTTCGCGATCAGCGGGAAGTCCAAGCCAGCCAAGGTCGTTTTCCCCGAAACGGCCGTCAGCGACGAATCCGAGCTGGCTGGCAAGCTGCGCGTTGTTGCCAAGTTCAGGATGCATATCCAGCGGCAAATGATAGGCAAACAAGTTGATGTCGTGCTCCAGAAGCAATCTCAAGCGCTTCTGTTTTGGCCCCACCACTCTCGGATCTTCGCCGCGCCAGAAATAACCGTGGTGCACCAGGATTGTGTCTGCGTCCGCCGCCACCGCCGCCTCGATCAGGGCTAAACTTGCGGTTACTCCGGTAACCAGTTTTTTTACCAGTGCGCGCCCTTCGACTTGCAGGCCGTTTGGGCAATAATCGCGAAAACGAGTAATATCAAGGGCTTGGTCTAGATATTTTGCAAAACCATCCCTGTTTATTGATCCTTGGTTCATCTTTAACCTTTTTATGCGACGTCTTTGGCTGTTGTTTGCGCAAACCGTGACGGTCGGTTTGGCGGTGTGGTTCATTGTAGCGAGCTTGAAGCCGGAGTGGGCTGGCAGCATGATGGACGGCGCCGGCCATCCGGTAGTATCGTCGGTTCCCATGCTCGAGGCCCCGGTCAGTGCGTCCCCTGCCCAAGGATCGTACCGTGAAGCAGCCAGACGGGCCATGCCGGCAGTCGTGAATATCTTTACGACCAAGGGTACGCAGCAGCCGAAGACGCCATTCATGGATGATCCGCTGTTTCGCCGCTTCTTCGGCGACCAGCAGGAGGATCGCCAGTTCAGCCTCGGCTCCGGCGTTGTCGTCAGCCCCCAAGGTTATGTATTGACGAATAACCATGTCATCGAGACCGCCGACGAAATCGAAGTTGCGCTGGCGGATGGGCGCAAGTCGGTTGCCAAGGTCGTGGGCGCCGACCCCGAAACGGACCTTGCCGTGGTGAAGATCAACCTGCAGAATCTGCCCGCGATTACCCTGGGCCATGCCGACCAGGCAAGGGTCGGCGATGTGGTGCTGGCCATCGGCAATCCGTTTGGCGTGGGCCAAACCGTAACGATGGGCATTGTTTCCGCACTTGGCCGCAATCATCTCGGCATCAACACGTTCGAAAATTTCATCCAGACCGATGCCGCCATCAATCCCGGCAATTCCGGTGGCGCGCTCATCGATGTCAATGGCAACCTGCTCGGCATCAACACGGCGATTTACTCACGCAGCGGAGGATCGCTCGGCATCGGGTTCGCCATCCCGGTTACCACGATCAAGACGGTGATGGAATCGATCATCAATACCGGCCAGGTGGTGCGCGGCTGGATCGGCGTCGAACCGCAGGACATTACGCCGGAACTGGCGGAGAGTTTCGGCCTCAGCAGGAAATCGGGAGCCATCATCGCCGGCGTGCTGAAAGGCGGCCCGGCGGACAAGGCGGGAATTAAGCCCGGCGATATCCTGGTTGAAGTCGAAGGCAAGTCGGTCGCGGACACGACAGACATGCTGAATCTGATCGCACAGCTGACGCCAGGGCGCAAGGCACGAATGACCGTGATTCGCAAGAATCGCGAGTCATCCATCGACGTCACCGTCGGCACTCGCCCCAAGCCCCGACGCGACGAGCAGGAATAATCGATTTCGGGGATGAGCAATGCATACGCGTGACCTGATCCAGTTTCTGGGCGAACTCTCGGAGAACAACAACCGTGCGTGGTTTGTGATGAACAAGCCGCGCTACGACATCCTGCGGCTGGAGTTTCTGGAGCTGGTCACGAAGCTGATCCCCGCCGTCTGCAAATTCGATCCGGAAGTGGCGAACTGCAATCCGCGGAAGGCGCTGTTCCGCATCAATCGCGACATGCGCTTTTCCCGTGACAAGAGTCCTTACAAGTCCACCTTCTCGGCCGCCATCACCGCGAGCGGGCTGAAAAAGCCGAGCCAGGGCGGCGGACCGGCCTATTATTTCCATGTCGATGCCAACGGAGTCCTGCTGATCGCCGGTGGCGAGTACATGCCGCCGCCGGACCGGCTGAAGACGATTCGCCAGCATGTCGTGGCGGATGCCGCCGGTTTCAGCAAAGTGCTCAGGAACAAAAGGCTGAAGGAAACTTTTGGAGATCTTCAGGATGAAGGCAAGCTGACGCGTCCGCCAAAAGGCTTCGACATCGATGCTCCGCACATCGAGTACGTCAAGATGAAGAGCTTCATCGTGTGGAACGAGACGAGCCTGAAGAACAGGGTTCCAGCAGATCTCGGCAAAGACCTGGCCGCTGGATTCCGGGACGCCTACCCGCTCGTCGCCTGGCTGCGCCAAGCGAAATAGAAATAGGCGCTACACCGTTTCTTCGGTTTCTTCCGGCGCCTCGGTCGCGCGCACGAACATCGGTGCGACCAGCAGTCCGATCTCAAACAGCAGACAGATCGGCAACGCGAGCAACAACTGGCTCATAATGTCCGGCGGCGTCACAACAGCGGCAATCACGAATGCGCCAACGATCACATAGGGCCGCATTTCCTTGAGCTTCTCGACAGTAACCAGTCCCATCCGCACCAGAACGATGACGATGATCGGCACTTCGAAGGTAACGCCGAAGGCAATGAACAGCGTCATCACGAAACTGAAATAGCTCTCGATATCGGGCGCCACCGTAATGGACTTGGGCGCGAACTCATTGATGAACTTGAAGATTACGCCGAACACGAAGAAATAGCAGAATGCGACGCCTGCAACGAATAGAAGCGACGACGACACGACCAGCGGCGCAATCAGCTTTTTTTCGTGGGCATACAGGCCCGGCGCGATGAATGCCCATGCCTGGTATAGCACCACGGGCAGCGCTACCACGAAGGCCACCAGCAAGGTGACCTTGACCGGAATCAGAAACGGCGTGATCACGCCTGTGGCGATCATCTTGCTTCCGGCAGGGAGTGCCGCCATCATCGGCAGGGCGAGGAAATCGTAAATCTTGCCGGCCCAGGGCATCAGGCAGAGGAAGACCACCACAATCGCGGCCGAGGCCTTCATCACGCGATTGCGCAATTCCACCAAATGCGAGATGAAAGTATCACCCGCAGCCGTTGAGTCTTGTTCGTCGGTCATTTAGTGAAAAGAAACGGATGATTTGCGAGCGACGCTGGCGGGTCGGTGCCGTGCAACGCGCGCGGCCCCGGAGAGGACATGGGTCTTCCGGCCGCTCTGCTTCTTGTACCAGGCGGGAATGGCTGAGGTTCGCGCCAGCCTTTTCTTGCGAAAGTCCTTCGCCTTTGCTGTCACCAGGTCGGATGTCGGGGAAGGCGTATCGAGCAACGGATTAGACAGCGCGGTATGCACCTCGGTCTCGATCTCCGACATGTTTTTGGCAATGGTCTGTTCGACATTGCTTGCGGCTTCCTGCATGTCCTTGTGCACTTTGCGCAATTCTTCCAACTCGATCTCGCGGCTGACCTCCGATTTGACGTCGTTGATGTAACGCTGTGCGCGCCCGAACAGGGTGCCTGCCATGCGCGCCACCTTCGGCAGCCGTTCGGGGCCGACGACGATCAGCGCAACAACGCCGATCAACGCTAGTTTGGAAAGTCCGAGATCAATCATGAGAGGAAAATTGCAAGAGAAGGCCGCATCGCGCGCAAGAGCGCGCTACGAACGCTTCCGAGGAAGAAGCCAATCAGCTCTTCTTTTCTTTGGCGTCGACGTCGATCGTCGCCTTGTCGGCATGCGCGGACTTCTCTTCGTCATCCTTCATGCCGTCCTTGAATCCCTTGACGGCCTTGCCGAGATCGCTGCCGATATTGCCAAGCTTCTTGGTACCGAAAATCAGCATGACGACAACCAGCACGATCAGCCAGTGCCAAATACTCAATGAACCCATTACTTTCTCCTAAGCGGGCGCAACCGCCCAAAAAACGATACAGATCAGCGTTGTCCGCGCCACGGACGCGGGCCGCCAATCACATGCAAGTGCAGATGGTACACCTCTTGGCCACCATCCGGCCCGGTATTGAACTGCGTTTTGAATCCGCCGCTGCCGTCACCGTCGCTTCCGGCGATGTAGCCGCATCCCTGTTCGTTCGCCAGCCTGGTGGCCAGCAGCAGCATCTTGCTGAGCAGGGCGGCGTGGCGCTCATCGCAATCCGCCAGCGTCGAAACATGCTGCTTTGGCACGATCAGAAAATGCACCGGCGCGGCAGGATTGATGTCGTGGAACGCAATGAGATCATCATCTTCAAAAATAGTTCTCGACGGAATTTGTTTCGCGGCGATTTTACAGAAAATGCAGTCAGTCATGAATATGAATATCCCGTTTCCTTGATTCTCGAACGAAATCCCGGTTTACGCCGGTCGACCAGGTCCTCTTTCTGCTGTGTTGGCATGCCGATTATTTCCGGCTTGCCTTTTCTTCAATACCTGAAATACCTTCGCGACGGGCAAGTTCGTCCAGGACGTCTTGCGGCGTGAGGTCGAATTGCGCCAGCATGATCATCGAGTGGAACCAGAGGTCCGCGCATTCGTATAGCACTTTCGATTTGTCGCCACCGGCGCGCACGTCTTTCGCAGCCATCACGGTTTCCGTCGCTTCTTCGCCGATCTTTTTCAAGATGGCGTCGTCCCCCTTGGAAAACAAGCGCGCAACGTAAGATTTGTCCGGATTGCCGCCGTTGGCAGGTTTGCGCGACTCAATCACCGCGGCCAGACGTTTCAGGGTATCAGTCATTGTTTTGGGCGGTTCCGACCCGCCTCGCCTTTCGTATTCCAAGCCTCATTATAGGGCGCGTGCCCCCTTCGGCTTGTCACGCATGCTATTTGTAAATGCTCGCCGGGTCTTTCAGCACGGAGTCGACCGACTGCCAATCGCCGGCAGTCCCTTCGAACTTCTGGAAAAAGCAGGAGTGCCGTCCGGTATGACAGGCGATGCCGCCAGTCTGCTCGACTTTCAGCAGCACGACGTCTTCGTCGCAGTCGAGGCGGATTTCATGCACCTTCTGGATGTGCCCGGATTCCTCCCCCTTGTGCCATAGCTTCTTGCGCGAGCGACTCCAGTACACCGCCTCGCCCATCTCAACGGTCCTGGCGAGCGCTTCGCGGTTCATCCAGGCGAACATCAGCACGTCGTTGGTACCGACTTCCTGTGCGATGACCGGGACCAGGCCATGCTCGTCCCACTTCACCTTGTTCAGCCATTTGGCGTTGGCGCTCATGCGAGCCTCATCGGAATGCCTTGTCCAGCCATGAAGCGCTTTGCTTCCTGCACCGTGTGCTGACCGTAATGGAAAATGCTGGCGGCGAGCACCGCATCGGCCCTGCCGAGCTTGATGCCGTCAGCCAGGTCCTGCAAACCGCCGACGCCGCCGGAGGCGATCACTGGAATCGATACGGCGTCGGAGACGGCGCGCGTCAGCGCAAGATCAAAACCGCTCTTCGTGCCGTCGCGGTCCATGCTCGTCAACAGCAGTTCACCGGCGCCCAGATGTTCCATCTTCCTTGCCCATTCGACCACATCGAGCCCGGTCGGCTTGCGACCGCCGTGGGTGAACACTTCCCACTTGTCGTCGCCGGAGCGCTTGGCGTCGATGGCCACCACGATGCATTGCGAACCGTACTTCTGCGAGGCGTCCTGCACGATCTGCGGATTGGCTACCGCGGCGCTGTTGATACTGATCTTGTCGGCGCCGGCATTCAGCAGGCGGCGCACATCCTCCACCGAGCGGACACCGCCGCCCACGGTCAGGGGAATAAAGACCTGCGATGCAACGGCTTCGATGATGTGCAGGATCAGGTCGCGCTCATCGGAAGTGGCGGTAATATCGAGAAAAGTCAGTTCGTCCGCGCCCTGTTCATCGTAGCGGCGCGCGATTTCCACCGGGTCGCCGGCATCGCGCAGCTCCACGAAATTGACGCCCTTGACCACGCGACCCGCGGTCACGTCGAGACAAGGAATGATGCGTTTGGCAAGGGTCATTTATTCTTCTTCCGCCTCTTCCAGGCCGCTCAGCTCATCGGCGCGCTGCTGCGCCGCGCGCAGCTCGAGCGTGCCTTCGTATATCGAACGCCCGCAGATCACGCCTTCGATACCCTCGTCCTGCACCGCGCACAAGGCTTCCACGTCCTTGATGTCGTGCACGCCGCCCGAGGCAATGATCGGGATCGAGACGGCGCGCGCAAGCTTTACGGTGGCATCGATGTTCACGCCAGCCATCATGCCGTCGCGTCCGATGTCAGTGTAGACGATCGCTTCGCAGCCGTAGTCTTCGAACTTCTTCGCCAGGTCGATCACTTCATGGCCGGACAGCTTGCTCCAGCCGTCGGTCGCCACCTTGCCGTCCTTGGCGTCGA
>JAKACN010000007.1:38087-48911 GCA_021821365.1 Pseudomonadota bacterium
GGACAGCCCGTCGTCCAGGACGCGCTCGATGGTATCCAGATCGCGGATGCCGCCGCCCAGCTGGACCGGGATTTCATCGACATCGTTTTCGGCGGCGAAGCTGCGCACTGCCTGGATGATCGATTTCACCGCCGGTTCATTTTTTGGCTTGCCGGCAAAGGCGCCGTTCAGGTCCACCAGATGCAGCCGCCGGGCGCCCTGGGCCAGCCAATGTCGCGCCATCTGGCCGGGGTCATCGGAAAACACGGTGGCTTGGTCCATATCGCCCTGTTTCAGGCGTACGCAATGACCGTCCTTGAGGTCGATGGCAGGTATGAGCAGCATGGCTACATTAAGGATGCATTGAAGTTAATTAACGATGAACAACGACTTCCCGACTACGGATTCCAGTGAACAAAATTCTTGTACAACTGCAAGCCGGCAGTTGCGCTTTTTTCCGGATGAAACTGGGTAGCGAAAATATTGTCTTTTGCAACAGCGCACGCGAACGGCACACCGTAGATGGTTTCGCCCGCTATGTGTTGTCGTTCGGCGGGCAGTGCGTAATAGCTGTGCACGAAATAGAAGTAACTGTTATCGGCAATGCCATTCCACAGCGGATGGGACAACGTTTGTTGCACACGGTTCCAGCCCATCTGCGGCACCTTGAACCGCGATCCGTCTTCCTGCAGCATGCCATCGAGCCGAAAACGCATGACTTTGCCCGGCAGCAAACCGATGCCTGGCGTATCGCCTTCTTCACTCCAGTCGAACAGTAACTGCTCACCTACACACACGCCGAGCAGGGGCTTGGTGCGGGTCGATTCAACAACCGCTTCCTGCAGACCGGATTCACGCAGGCAGCGCATGCAATCCGGCATGGCGCCCTGCCCAGGCAGGACAAGGCGGTCTGCCGACCGGATATCGGCGAGTTCGCCGGAAATACGGATGTCCGCCTCGGGCGCGACGTGACGCAACGCCTGCGCCACCGAGCGCAGGTTGCCCATGCCGTAATCTACAACAACGATCTTGTTCATGTCAGAAAATGAAATCGCCACGCCGGCGGCGCGACGTCTTTACAGGCTGCCTTTCGTCGAAGGTATCGTCCCCGCCGCACGCGGATCAAGTTCGGCGGCCATGCGCAACGCGCGGCCGAAGGCCTTGAACACGGTTTCGCACTGATGGTGTGCGTTTTCGCCGCGCAGGTT
Source organism: Pseudomonadota bacterium (assembly GCA_021821365.1). GTDB lineage: Bacteria > Pseudomonadota > Gammaproteobacteria > Burkholderiales > Burkholderiaceae_D > Noviherbaspirillum. The sequence continues at coordinate 39,275 of JAKACN010000007.1, forward strand.
ATCAACGTGCAGCGTAACCAATGCGTGATTGACGAAACCCTGGAAAAACTCGTGCGTGAGATCGACGTCAAAAGTGCCGATCATCGAGCGCTTGAAAGGGACGTGGAACTCCAGTCCGGGGCGGCCGGAGAAATCGACTACAACGCGCGACAACGCTTCATCCAGCGGCACGTAGGCATGGCCATAGCGACGGATACCTTTCTTGTCGCCGATGGCCTTGGCAAAGGCCTGGCCGAGAGTGATGCCGACGTCTTCGACGGTGTGGTGCGCATCGATGTGGAGGTCGCCCTTGGCTTCGATGTCGAGGTCGATCAGACCATGCCGTGCAATCTGGTCGAGCATGTGGTCGAGGAACGGCACACCAGTGTTCAGCTTCTGCTGACCGGTACCATCGAGGTTGATCGCGACGCGGATTTGCGTCTCGTTGGTATTGCGAGTGACCTCTGCAGCGCGTGACGTGGGCATGTTAAGTGAGTACGGCGAAATAACTAAGCGAGCGACGCCTTCAGGGCATCAAGGAATAACTGGTTTTCTTCCGGTGTGCTGACAGTAACCCGTAAGCAGTTTTCGAGCAATGGGTGCATTTTACCGACATTTTTGATCAAAACCTTACGGTCTAACAATGCAGAAAAGACATTGTCAGCATGAATTTTTTGCGTTTTTATCCTGATCAGCAAGAAGTTTGCTGCTGAAGGGAAAATTTCAAGCCCCGGCAAGGCTGTCAATTCTGCCGACAACCTGGTTCGCTCGTCGCACAATGCCGCTGCCTGGGCATCCAGCACGTCGACGTGGTCCAGCACAAATTCCGCCGCCGTCTGACTCAGCACGTTGACGTTGTATGGCGGACGCACCTTGTCGAATTCCGTCAGCAAATCCCTGGCAGCGGACATGTAACCGAGGCGAATCCCGGCCAGCCCGAGCTTGGAGACGGTGCGCATCACGACCAGGTTATCAAACTCGGGCAGGCGCGGCATGAAACTCGCCTGCGCAAAAGGCTGGTATGCCTCATCGACGACAACGATACCGGAATCGCCCACGGCGCGAATGATTTCCACCATGTCGTCGGCATTGAAAAGGTTGCCGGTCGGATTGTTCGGATAGGCCAGATAGGTGACGGCCGGCTTGTGCTGCGCAATGGCGGCCAGCATCGCCGGCTTGTCGAGCGAAAAATCCGGTTTGAGCGGCACACCGACGAATTCCATGCCCGCGAATCTGGCGGACATCGCATACATGACAAACCCCGGCGTCGGCGCCACGACCTTCGCACCCGGTTTCGCGCAGGCGACCGACATGATGCTGATCAGCTCATCCGAACCGTTGCCAAGAATGACATCGAAACCGGCCGGCACACCAAGCTTGCGGCAGATTTTTTCCTTCAGCGCGGCGTAGGACGGCACCGGATAGCGGTTCATCGCGACGTCGCCCAGGCGCTGCGCGAGTTCGGCCCGAAGGCTTTCCGGCAGCGTATACGGGTTTTCCATCGCGTCCAGCTTCACAAAGCCGCTGGCGTCAGGCACGTGGTAGGCCGCGAGTGCGCGGACTTCGGGGCGAATGATGTTTTCAATCAGGGACATGGTGTTTTTCTTTATGCCGCTTCCGGCTTGTCGAGTTCCGACAAGCGATTTTCAATCAGTTCACAGTATTCCGGGTTGAGCTCGAATCCGACGAATTCCCGGCCGCATCGCTTCGCGGCGACTGCCGTGGTCCCGCTGCCCATGAATGGATCCAGCACGACGCCGCCGGGCGGACAGGATGCCTTCACCATGCGCTCGACGATTTCCAGCGGTTTCTGCGTCGGATGGTCGGCGCGCTCGCGATGTTCGCGGTGCAGGCGCGACACGCTCCACACATCTTTCGGGTTATAGCCGATTTCCAGCCACTTGGCGCCGACGAAGATCGAGCGCGAGCGGGCTTTCTTGGTCTCGGCATCGTACGGGATACGCACGGCGTCGAGGTCGAAATAATAATCCCTCGCCTTCGCAAAAAAGCCGATCGTGTCGTGCACCGACGAAAACTTGCGCGTGCTGCCGCCCATGGACGGCACCCTGCGGTCCCAGACGATCTCGTTGACCATCGTCATGCGCTTTTTCAGCATCACGAAGATCTCCGGCGAATAACGCCAGGTCAGAAAGATGTACAGGCTGCCGTTCGTCTTCAGCTTCGGCAGCGCGGCATCGACCCATTGCTCGGTCCAGCGCAGGTAGGCATCCGCATCGAGCTTGTCGGAATCGTTGCCGTAGTCCTTGCCGAGGCCATAGGGCGGATCGGCGATCAGCAGGTCGATGCTCGCATCCGGTATGCGCGCGAAGCCAGACAGTGCATCCTCACAGAAAATGCGATTTTTCCAGCCCGCCATTTAGCGCACCTGGATTCCCGCCTGCGCGGGATTGACGCCGGCGATACTCATTTCAACCGATACTCGGCGGAGCGGGCATGCGCCTGCAAGCCTTCGCCATAGGCAAGTTCGGCGGCCACCTTGCCGAGGAGCTGCGCGCCCGCTTCGCTCACCTGGATGATGCTGGAGCGCTTCTGGAAATCGTACACACCGAGCGGCGACGAGAAGCGCGCGGTGCGCGAGGTCGGCAGCACGTGGTTCGGCCCGGCGCAGTAATCGCCGAGCGACTCGGAGGAAAAGCGCCCGAGGAACATGGCGCCCGCGTGGCGTACCTTGTTCGCCCACTGCTGCGGGTTCTCGGCAGAGATTTCCAGGTGTTCGGCCGCGATCAGGTTGGCAATCTCGCACGCTTCGTCCATATCGCGCACCTTGACCAGCGCGCCGCGGTTGGTCAGCGAGGTGCGGATGACATCCTTGCGCGGCATGGCATCGAGCTGCTTGTTGATGCTGGCCTCAACGCGTGCAATGTAGGCATCGTCCGGACAGACCAGGATCGACTGCGCCAGCTCGTCGTGTTCCGCCTGCGAGAACAGGTCCATCGCAACCCAGTCCGGATCGGTGGTGCCGTCGCAGAGCACCAGGATTTCCGAGGGGCCGGCGATCATGTCGATACCGACGACGCCGAACACGCGACGCTTTGCCGCCGCCACGTAAGCGTTGCCGGGACCGACGATCTTGTCGACCTGCGGGATGGTTGCCGTGCCATGCGCGAGCGCGCCGACCGCCTGCGCGCCACCGATCGTGAATACGCGATCGACGCCGGCGATGGCTGCCGCTGCAAGCACCAGCTCGTTCTTCACGCCGCCCGGTGTCGGCACAACCATGATGACTTCCTGCACGCCGGCCACTTTCGCCGGAATCGCATTCATCAACACGGAGGACGGGTATGCCGCCTTGCCGCCCGGGACATAGATGCCGACGCGATCGAGCGGCGTCACCTTTTGTCCCAATACCGTGCCGTCAGCCTCGGTGTAGGTAAATCCGTCGCTGCCGGTTTCCTGCTTCTGGCGCTCATGATAGGCGCGCACGCGGTCGGCGGCGGTTTGCAGCGCAGCACGGCGCTGCGGCGACAGCCCGTTCAATGCCGCAGCGAGTTCGTCCTTGGCGATCTCAAGCTGCGAGACGGTGGAGGCATTCAGCTTGTCGAAGCGATTGGTGTAGTCGAGCACGGCGGCGTCGCCGCGCGCTTTCACGTCGGCGAGGATCTGCGCGGCGGCGCGATCGATGGCTTCGTCCTCGCTCGCCTCGAAGGCGAGCACGGCGCTCAGCCTGGCTTTGAAATCCGGGTCGGAAGAATCGAGTTTGCGCATCTGGAGTGCCATGGCCTTATCTCGCTTTCGCTGCTTCTTCGAATGCTTCCAGGATCGGCTGCAGGCGTTCGCGCTTCAGCTTGAGCGCGGCCTGATTGACGACAAGGCGCGAGGAAATGTTCATGATGTGCTCGACCTCGACGAGGTTGTTGGCGCGCAGCGTGCTTCCGGTGCTGACGAGGTCGACGATCGCATCCGACAATCCGACCAGCGGACCGAGCTCCATCGAGCCGTACAGCTTGATCAGGTCGACGTGCACGCCCTTCGCGGCGAAGTGCTCGCGCGCGCAGTTCACATACTTGGTCACCACGCGCAGGCGCGCGCCCTGGCGCACCGCGCTGGCATAGTCGAAGCCTGCCGGCACCGCGACCGACAAGCGGCACTTGGCAATGTTCAGGTCGATCGGCTGGTACAGCCCTTCGCCGCCATGTTCGAGCAGCACGTCCTTGCCGGCAACGCCGAAGTCGGCCGCACCGTATTGCACATAGGTCGGCACGTCCGAGGCACGCACGATGATGACGCGAATATTCGGGTCGTTGGTCGGCAGGATCAGCTTGCGCGACTTTTCCGGGTCTTCAGTGACGGTGATGCCCGCAGCTTTCAGCAACGGCAGCGTCTCTTCGAAGATCCGCCCCTTGGACAGCGCGAGGGTCAGTTGTTGGTTCATTATTTCACTCGCTGGATATTGGCGCCGACGGCGGAAAGCTTGACTTCCATGCGGTCATAGCCGCGATCCAGATGGTAGATGCGGTCGACCAGTGTCTCGCCCTGCGCCGCCAGGCCGGCGATCACGAGCGAGGCGGAGGCGCGCAGGTCGGTCGCCATCACCGGCGCGCCGACCAGTTTCTCGACGCCATGCACGATCGCGGTATGGCCTTCTATGTCGATCGATGCGCCGAGACGGTTCATTTCCTGCACGTGCATGAATCGGTTTTCGAAGATGGTTTCCGTCACGCGGCTGCTGCCGTCGGCCAGGCAGTTGAGCGCCATGAATTGCGCCTGCATGTCGGTCGGAAAGCCGGGGTACTCCGTGGTCCGGAAGCTGACCGCCTTCGGGCGTGCCGCCATCTGCACGCGAATCCAGTCGGGGCCGGAGGTCAGGATCACGCCTGCTTCGCGCAGCTTGTCCAGCACGGCATCGAGGAAATCGCTGCGCGTGTTCTTGAGCGTGATATCCCCGCCAACGGCGGCCACGGCGCACAGGAAGGTACCGGTTTCGATGCGGTCGGCAATCACGGTGTGCGACGCGCCGTGCAGCCGGTCGACGCCCTGCACCACCAGACGATCGGTACCGATGCCGTCGATCTTCGCTCCCATCGCGACCAGCAGGTTCGCGAGGTCGGTCACTTCCGGTTCGCGCGCCGCGTTTTCCAGCACGGTCTCGCCCTCGGCCAGTACCGCGGCCATCAGGAGGTTTTCCGTGCCGGTCACGGTGACCATGTCGGTGACGATGCGCGCGCCCTTGAGCTTCTTCGCCTTGGCATGGATATACCCGGCTTCGATGTTGATGTCGGCGCCCATCGCCTGCAGCCCCTTGATGTGCTGGTCAACCGGACGGGTACCGATGGCGCATCCGCCCGGCAGCGATACCTTCGCCTCGCCGAAACGCGCCAGCAGCGGGCCGAGCACCAGGATCGACGCGCGCATGGTTTTCACCATGTCGTAGGGCGCTTCCGGCTTGTCGACGGCGCTGCCGTTCAATGCCATGCGGTCGCCGTCCTGCTCCACGCGCATGCCCATCTGCTGCAGCAGCTTGAGCATGGTGTTGACGTCCTGCAGGTGCGGCACGTTTGCCAGCTGGATCGTATCGGCAGTCAGCAGACCCGCGCACAGGATCGGCAGGGCCGCATTCTTCGCGCCGGAAATGGCGATCTCGCCGGACAGGCGGTTGCCGCCGGTGATAAGCAACTTGTCCATTATTGTTGTTGGAATTCTGCCGGGGTGAGGGTTTTCATCGACAGCGCGTGGATTTCCTCGCGCATGCGTTCGCCGAGCGCGGCATAGACCAGCTGGTGGCGCTGGATCGGGCGCTTTCCGGCAAAGGCATCGGAAACGATGACGGCGCTGAAGTGATGGCCGTCGCCCTCGACTTCCAGGTGGGTGCAATTGAGTGCGGCGGCGATGTAGCTTTTGACAAGCTCGGGTGTGGGTAACATATCTGCTCTCTAGTGGCGCAACTTGTAGCCGCTCTTCAGCAGGAAGATGGCGAAGGCGGCCAGCAATACGAAAAATATGGCGACAATCGAAAAACTGGTCGACGGGTTCACGTCGGACTGGCCGAAAAAGCCGTAGCGGAAGCCGTCAATCATATAAAAAAACGGATTGAAACGCGACACCGATTGCCAGAACGACGGCAGGGAGTGGATCGAATAAAACACGCCCGACAGAAAAGTTGCCGGCATGATCAGGAAATTCTGGAAGGCCGCCAGCTGGTCGAATTTTTCCGCCCAGATGCCGGCGATCAGGCCCATGGTGCCCAGCATGCCGGCGCCGAGCAGCGAAAAGATCACGATCCACCACGGCGCGACAAATGTCAATTTGGCAAACCAGGCGGTAATGACGAATACGCCCGCGCCGACGGCAAGTCCACGCACGACGGACGCCAGGACATAGGCGCCGAAAATTTCCCAATGCGACAAGGGCGGCAACAGCACGAAGACCAGGTTGCCGGTGATCTTGGACTGGATCAGCGACGAGGAGCTGTTCGCAAAGGCGTTCTGCAGCACGCTCATCATCACCAGGCCTGGAATCAGGAAGGAGGTGTAGCGGACCTGCGGATACACCTGCACATGGTCTTCCAGCACATGGCCGAAGATCAGCAGGTAGAGCATCGCAGTCAGGATAGGCGCGCTGATGGTCTGGGTGGCAACCTTCCAGAATCGCAGCACTTCCTTGTAGAACAGCGTGCGGAAGCCGATCATTTCTCGCTCTCCATGATCTGGATGAACACATCTTCGAGGTCGGCCTGCTGCAACTGCATGTCTTCGATGACCGCGCCGGATTGGCGCAAGGTGGCGAGAATTGGCTCGACGTCGGAATATTCATTGACGCGCAGCGTGTACTTGTTGCCCATCAACAAATCGTCGGGGTGCGACACCAAAGGCTTGAGCGCATCCGGCAACGTGCCTTTCAAACGCAGAGTCAGCTGCGATCCGGAAATGCGCTTGATCAATGCCGAGGTGGAGTCGAGCGCCACCACCTTCCCCGCCTTGAGCATCGCGATGCGATTGCACAAGGCCTGCGCCTCTTCCAGGTAATGCGTCGTCAGTACGATCGTATGGCCTTCACGGTTCAGACGCGTGATGAACTTCCACAGGGTCTGGCGCAATTCCACGTCGACACCGGCCGTCGGCTCATCCAGCACAATCACCGGTGGCTTGTGCACCAGCGCCTGCGCCACCAATACGCGGCGCTTCATGCCGCCCGACAGCGCGCGCATGTTGGTGTCCGCCTTGTTGGTGAGGTCGAGGTTGGCCATCACTTCGTCGACCCATTCGTCATTATTCTTCAGACCGAAATAACCGGACTGCATGCGCAGGGTTTCGCGCACGGTGAAGAAGGGGGCGGAGACCAGTTCCTGCGGAACGACGCCGAGCCGCTTGCGCGCCTCGCGATAGTCGCGCACCACATCGAACCCGTGGATGGAGACGCTGCCCGCGTCGGCCCGGTTGAGTCCGGCGATGATGGAAATCAGCGTGGTCTTGCCTGCGCCGTTCGGTCCCAGAAGGCCGAAGAACTCGCCCTGCTCGATGGACAGCGACACGCCGCCCAGCGCGCGCAGCGACTTATAGCGTTTTTCGACGTCGACGATGTGAAGAGCCGCCATGTTGGCTTGATCAATGTAGCGAGAAAGGGCCAAATGCCTGCAAGACAGCGCGAAACCTTTGGCGGAACCCTTGATTATAGGGGATTTCCGGGTGGGAAGCCGGATCGGACGGGTTGTGCGGGAAACGTCAGTGGTGTGGCAAATCAGCGCGGGACTCGGCAGCGGGAGCAAGGTGCAGGAGTCCCGTCACACCGTAGAGGGCGGCGAGGCTCTGGAGGCTGGCAGGGAGATTGCGGAACACGAGGGATTTGCCACCGGCAGCGGCAGCGCGTTGCCAAGCGAGCAAGGTGGCAACGGCGGCCGAATCGACCGCCGTGAGATCGCCGAGGTCAAACTCCGTCTGCCCGTCCGCAATGGCCCGCAAGCCGGCTTCCAGCGCGGTCCTGGCGTTGTTGATGGTCAGCGTGAGGGCGGGACGGTACATATCCGGCTCAGGAAGCCTTGGTGCCCTTGGCCGCGCTGGCGGCAAGGCGCTTGTTCTTCTCGGACAGGGTCTTGATCAGGCCGTCAATGCCGCCCTTGCTGATCTCTGCCGCAAAATTGCCCTTGTAGGTTTCGACCAGCCATGCGCCGAGCACATTGATGTCATAGATCTTCCAGCCGTTTGGCAGCTTTTCGAGACGATAGTCGAGCTGGATTGGGTCGCCGCCGCGCGGTTGCAGCACGCGAGAGCGCACTTCCACTTCGGTATCGGAGGAATCCGCCCGCATCGGCTTGAACTCCAGCTTCTGGTCGCGGATCTGCGAAATCGCGCCAGAGTAGGTGTACACCAGCAGGGCGCGGAATTCATCGGTCAGCTGCTTTTGCTGCTCGGGCGTCGCCTGGCGCCAGAAGCGCCCGGCTGCCAATGCAGTCATGCGCTGGAAATCGACGTGCGGGAGGATCTTGGCTTCGACCAGTTCCAGCACGCGCTTCTGGTTTCCGCTCTGGATATCCTTGTCATTCTTGGCTGCGTCCAGCACTTCCTGGCTGATCCGTTTGACCAGCGCGTCCGGCGCCTCCTGCGCATTTGCGGCAGGCAGGAAGGCTGCCATGCCAACGAAAAATCCGATAACAGCGAACAATTTCTTGAATAGTTTCATGATTTCCTGTGCTTGTTACATGCGAGGCGGCTCGCCACCCCATGTTCAAAATTCAATTGTGCAAAATCTGGCCGGGCGGACGAGCCGCACGAAGAGAGAGCGTTGAAGCCGGCTATTGCCTGATTTCCTTTCCGGGCGACGCGGCCTCGGGCTTGCCGGCGCCGTTTTGTTCCACTTCGACAACCGGTTTGGCGATGGGTTCCGCGCTTGTTGCCGGCTGATCATTCAATGTTGCCGACTTTTGTTGCGCTCCGGAAGCATCGTCTTCCGTCAAGGTCGGTCCTACGTCGTCTTCGTAATGCGATTCCGGGACTGCGCCATCATGCACCTTGCTTTCCCTGCGCTGCAGGTAAGCGTCGCGTACGAAGACGTACCGGTCCAGCGCAGCTTCCTCAAGCAGGTTGGAGGCATCCAGGATCGCGGCGCGCTGGTCGATGGCGCGCAGCACGCTTCCGCTATTGCGGACGGAGATCGGCGAGACGTAATACCAGGGATCGGCCTGGTAATCGAGCGGCAGCGCAACCGTATCGCGCAACGTCGATGGGCCGAGCAGCGGCAGCACGACATACGGGCCGGACTTGACACCCCACTTGCCCAGAGTCTGCCCGAAATCTTCCTTGTGCTTGGTCAGGCCAGCTTCCGAGCCGATATCGAGCACGCCGCCAAGGCCCATGGTGGTATTGACCGCCACGCGCATGACGTCCGACATGCCGTCGCCCGCCTTGCCTTGCAGAAAGTTATTGATCGCGGTCCAGACGTCGCCCAGGTTGCCGAAGAAGTTGCTGACGCCGGTTTGCACGAAACTCGGGAGCTTCGCATAGCCCTCGGCAGCCGGCTTGAGGGCAGCCCGGTCCACCGCGTCATTGAACGTGAACATGGCGCGGTTGTAGTTTTCAAAAGGATCCTTCGGGTTGGTCGTCGCGCACCCGGTGAGGGCGAGCGACAGGGCCAGCGCGCTGGTCCGTAACGCAGGGTTCATTATTTATTGCCTTCCTTTCCCTCGGCCGCCTTGCTGTAAAGGAAC
>JAKACN010000008.1 GCA_021821365.1 Pseudomonadota bacterium
TTCTCCGGCCTGATCCTGGCTGTGGCGCCGATCGACATCCAGATGCAGGACACCTATTACGTCGTGGCGCACTTCCACTACGTGCTGGTGGCCGGTTCGTTGTTCGCCCTGTTCGCCGGCTTCTATTACTGGGGCCCGAAGTGGACCGGCCACATGTACAACGAGGCCCGCGGCAAGTTCCACTTCTGGGGTTCGATCATCACCTTCAACATCACCTTCTTCCCGATGCACTTCCTCGGCCTGGCCGGCATGCCGCGCCGCTATGCCGACTATCCGGCGCAGTTCACGGATTTCAACATGATTGCATCGATTGGCGCATTCGCCTTTGGCCTGATGCAGGTGTACTTCCTGTTCGCCGTGGTGCTCCCGGCAATCAAGGGTGGCCAGAAGGCGCCGGACAAGCCTTGGGATGGCGCGGAAGGACTCGAGTGGACCGTGCCGAGCCCGGCACCGTTCCATACGTTTGAAGTACCGCCGACGGTCAAGTAAGGGACTGGCGGGCGCAAGCCCGCCTCTCGGGAATTCATGTCTGATCCAAGAAAACCAAATAACGTCAGGACCGCCCTGATTCTGGCATCGATTGCATTGGCATTCTTTGTCGGCATCTTTATCAAGCGGATCTGGCTAAGTTGAAATGAAACAGCAGAATCAATCCGGCCACGCCCGCAAACTGAATGTGCAGATGCTCGGCAAGCTGCTTGTCATTGCAGTGATGATGTTCGGTTTTGGCTATGCATTGGTTCCGGTTTACAAGAAGATCTGCGAGATCACCGGTGTCAATGTTCTGACACAGCAAGATGTTTCGGCGCAGCAAGCCGTAAACACGCAGGTCGACATGACTCGGACCATCACGGTGGAATTCGATGCGAATGCGCATGGCCCATGGCGGTTTCGGCCCATGGTGTCCAGCCTGCAGGTGCATCCCGGCGAGATGACCCAGGTGGTGTACGAAGTCGTGAACACACAGGCGCGCAGTATTGATGCCCAAGCGATTCCGAGCTATGCGCCGCAACAGGCTGCGGCGCACTTCAAGAAGGTGGAGTGCTTCTGCTTCAAGCAGCAGACACTCGGCCCGAATGAGGCGAAGCAAATGCCGGTCGTGTTTTACATCGATCCGGCATTGCCGAGAGATGTAAAGACGATTACCTTGTCCTATACCTTCTTCGAAGTGAGCGGGACGGGAAAGAAGGCGACATGACGCAGCGAGTAATTCGATGGATGAGTTGAAAGAGACGGCGCAACGCAAGGCCTCTTTTGGAAAAACAATGAAGGCGGTGTTCTGGTCGTTTTTCGGAATCCGGAAGAAAAGCGACTATGAGAAGGATGCGCAGCAGCTCAACCCGGTGCACGTGATCATCGCCGGCCTGATTGGAGCCATTATTTTTGTCGTGACGCTGATACTTGTCGTCAAGAGCGTCGTCGGAAAGTAACTATTTAAAATTTGTATTGGGAGATGGAGATGAATGCTCATCAGCAAGGCAAGGCGCCTTATTACTTCGTACCTGGCCCGTCCAAATGGCCGGTGCTGGCCGGAGCATCCCTGCTGTTGACCATGCTCGGCGCTTCGGCGTGGGTCAATGGCTACGGACTCGGACCGTACGCGAATATCGCCGGCATTCTGGCGCTGATCGTGGTCCTCTATAACTGGTTCGGCGATGCAATTCGTGAATCCGAAGGCGGCCTGTACAGCAACCGGATCGACGTTTCCTATCGGTGGAGCATGAGCTGGTTCATCTTCTCCGAAGTCATGTTCTTCGCCAGCTTTTTCGGAGCGCTGTTTTACGCGCGCAGCATCACGCTTCCATGGTTGGCCGATCTCGACCACAAGATCCTGTGGCCGGACTTTGCCGGGCAATGGGGCAACACGCCGGGCGGCACGATTGAGCCCTTCACCAAGATGGGACCGTTTCCGATCCCGACCATCAACACCGCTCTGCTGCTGAGCTCCGGCGTGACCTTGACGATCGCGCATCATGCATTGCGTGCCGGCGAGCGTGGCAAGACGGCATTCTGGTTGTTTCTGACGATTGCGCTGGGTGCAACCTTCATGGGCTTCCAGGCCTATGAATACATCCACGCCTACCATGAACTGAACCTGAAGCTTACCTCCGGCATTTACGGCTCGACCTTCTTCATGCTGACCGGTTTTTACGGTTTTCACGTGACTTTTGTCGCGATCATGCTGGCAGTGGTATTGGTTCGCTTGATGAAAGGGCACTTCACGCCGGACCATCACTTCGCGTTCGAGGGTGCTGCCTGGTACTGGCACTTCGTCGACGTGGTGTGGCTTGGCCTGTACGTGGTCGTCTACTGGCTCTGAGCTTGCGATTACAGCAATAAAAAGAAAGCCGCACATCCGTGCGGCTTTTTTACTCGGGCGTTATCGAAGTCCGGTCGGCTGTATCCAGCCCTGGCTGTAGGCGAACAGAATCAGGACGAACAAGGCAATTGAGAAGCCGACGCGAAATGCCAGCGCCTGCACAGTCCGATTGCTTTTGCCTTTGTCGCGCATCAGGAAAACGAGCGCCGAACCGAGACTGGCGAGAATGAGTATGAAAGCTATGGCTACGATAATCTTCATGAATGCAATGTCCTTGCGAATCAGGCGCGACTGCCTGTGATAATAGGCGGAATGATTTAACGAGACATTGTAATGCCAATCAAATTCCGGTTTCGCTGGATTCCGTTTGTCGCGGCAATCATCGCTGCATCAGTTGGCATCGCCTTGGGCCAATGGCAAACGCGGCGCGCGCATGAGAAGGAAGCTATCGAAGCCATGCTGGAGGAGCGCGGCTCAGCGCCGCCGGTTTCGGTGGATGGCATTGCACGAACGCCGAAAGAGGTCGAGTATCGCAAGATCATGGTCCGCGGGGAGTTCGTGCCTGGCTGGACCGTCTACCTGGATAATCGCCCCTACGAAGGCGCGGCCGGATTTTATGTTCTTGTGCCGCTGAAGATTGCGGGTACGAATCTTCACGTGCTGGTGGCGCGCGGCTGGGTCAGGCGCGATCCTGCTGATCGGGCTAAACTCCCGCAAATCAGGACGCCGGCTGGTGTCGTCGAGTTGCAGGGAATCGCCGTACGCGGTCCGGGTCACGTGCTTCAAATCGGCTCGCCGGATTTGCTCCGGCCCGGTGCGATCGTACAGAACGTGAGCGTTGGCGAGTTTGCGCAAGCAAGCAAGCTTGCGATGCAGCCCTTCGTCATGGAGCAGTTGAACGACACGCAGGATGGTCTGGTGCGCGACTGGCCACGACCTTCGCTGGGTGTGGAAATGCATCGCGGCTACGCCTTTCAATGGTATGCGCTGGCCGCGACGGCGCTGGCATTTTTTGTGGTGACAGGATTCAGACGTGGAAAAGAATAAGCAGCGACATCGGGGAAACTGGAAACTGTTTGCGATCCTTGCGGTATGTATTGCTCCTGTGGTTGCATCTTACCTGGCGTATTACGTCATCAAGCCGCAGGGGCGTACCAACTACGGCGCCCTGATTGACTCTCGCGACTATCCGATGCCGTCGCTCGGCGCGACCATGCTGGATGGCAAACCGGCTTCGCTGGATGCCTACAAGGGGAAATGGATCATGCTGCAAATCAGCAATGCCAAGTGCAATGCCTCCTGCCAGAAGAAGCTGTATGACATGCGCCAGCTGCGGCTGGCGCAAGGAAAGGATATGGACCGCATCGAGCGCATCTGGCTGATTACGGATGACAAGCCGCTCGAGACGATCCTCATGCGCGAGTACGATGGGACGCATTTGCTACGGGTCAAGGCGGACGCGCTAAAATCCTGGCTGCCGGCCGAGGCCGGTACGACGTCGGCGGATCATATCTACATGATCGATCCACTTGGAAACCTGATGATGCGCTTTCCCAAGGATGCCGATCCCAACAAGATCAAGAAAGACCTGGCGAAGCTGCTCAAGGCGTCGCGCATAGGATAGATCCTTATGCTGATACAACTCGCGATCATGGGTGTGCTGGCGGCGTGCCTTCCGCTGACTGTCGTCTGGGTTTCCAGCGACAGCGACAAGTACCGGAAGCTTGTCTGGGTGACGGCGTTCCTCACCTTCGACCTCATCATGTTCGGTGCATTTACCCGGCTCACGGATTCCGGCCTGGGCTGTCCCGACTGGCCAGGCTGTTATGGACATGCCAACCCGCTTCAGGCTCATGAACACATCAGCGCTGCGCAAGCAGCAATGCCCACCGGGCCGGTGAGCGTCATGAAAGCGTGGATAGAAATGATCCATCGTTATGTGGCCATGGGCGTCGGCGTGCTGATCGTGTCCACGATGCTGATTGCGTGGCGCAGGTGGCTGAAGTCGAAGCGGCAGGACACGCGCTTTTTACCCTGGCTGCCAACCGGGCTGCTCGGCTTTGTATGCCTGCAGGGGGCGTTTGGCGCATGGACGGTGACGATGAAATTGCAGCCGGTCATCGTAACGACACATCTCCTGCTCGGCATATCGTTGCTGGCACTTCTTTCGTGGCTCGGAACCCGGCAGAATGAGCGTGTTCTGGTCTCTCCATCGGCCTCCGCCTTGCGTGCGCCGGCGGCCATTGGGTTGGCATTGCTGTTCGTGCAAATCGCGCTCGGCGGCTGGGTCAGCACCAATTATGCTGCCTTGGCCTGCAGCGATTTTCCCTTATGCCATGGCACTTTATTGCCGGAAATGGATTTCGCCAATGGATTTACGCTGTGGCGTGATCTCGGCAAGACCGCGTCCGGGGAATTCCTGCCATTCCCCGCACTGACGGCAATCCACTGGACGCACCGCGCATTCGCCTTCGTGGTGGTCGCCTATGTGGTCTGGCTGGCATCAAAGGCCATCCGGACCGAGGGGCTGCGGAAGACCGGCCACTGGCTGCTGGCGGCGGTGCTGGTGCAATTCATCACCGGCATGTCGACCATTTTCCTGGACTGGCCGCTTGCGCTGGCGGTCCTTCATAACGGTGGCGCGGCGTTCCTGGCGCTGATGCTCACCATGTTAAACTTTGAGGTTCGAACGGCGGCGCAAGCGGCGCCGGATCGAACCGCAACGCGGTTCTCGGCCGCCTGAGGAACGATTGTGAATACGCTGACCGTCCATCCGAATCGCCTCGCCCAGTACTGGGCATTGACCAAGCCGCGCGTAACCCAGCTCGCCGTGTTTTGCGCTGTGATCGGCATGTTCCTGGCGACGCCCGATCTACCGGACTGGCGGGTGGTGGTGGCGGGAACCATCGGCATCTGGCTGCTCGCCGGCGCCGCATTCGCGGTCAATTGCCTGGTAGAGCGCGAGATCGATTCACGCATGGCACGCACTGCGCGCCGCCCTTTGGCGCGGGGCGAAATTTCCGCAATGCAAACCCTTGTGTTTTCCGGTGTCATTGGTGGCATGGGCATGTGGGTGCTGTTCAATTTCGTCAACCCGCTCACCATGTGGCTGACCTTTGCGACTTTCGTGGGATATGCCGTCATTTACACCATGTTGCTCAAGCCCGCGACGCCGCAGAACATCGTGATCGGCGGCTTGTCCGGCGCAATGCCGCCGGCGCTAGGATGGGCTGCCGTAGCCAACGACGTTCCGATGCAGGCCTGGATTCTCGTACTGATCATTTTCGTCTGGACGCCACCGCATTTCTGGGCGCTCGCGCTCTATCGCCGGGACGACTACGCGAAATCGGGGCTGCCGATGCTGCCGGTGACGCATGGACTGCAGTTCACGCAGTTCCATATCTGGCTCTATACGATCGTGCTGGTGGCCACGACCATGCTGCCATACGCGGTGCACATGAGCGGCCTGATTTATCTGGCCAGCGCTGCCGTGCTCGGCGCGATCTTCCTCTGGTATGCATGGCGGATCTATCGTCATTACAATGACCTTGTCGCGCGCAAGACTTTCGCTTATTCCATCGTCTACCTGTCGCTGTTGTTCGCTGCGCTGCTGGCCGATCACTACATCAAAATCTGAATCATGCGTTTTCTATCTCTGCTGCGTTTGTTGTCCTTTGCCTTGATTGCATCTGCGCTATCGCTTGCCGGATGCGACCGGCAGGCCGGGGGAGGGCAGGCCGTCGCGCCTGCGGGAAAGACGGCGTTCAAGAATACCGATGTGACCGGCCTCGACTACGCAAAGGATTTCGCGCTGCCGGATTTCAACGGCAAGATACGCACGCTTGCCGATTTCAAGGGCAAGGCGGTCGTAGTATTTTTCGGGTATACGCAATGTCCGGATGTGTGTCCGACCACCATGTCCGAGATGGCAAACGTAATGCAGCAGCTCGGGCCCCTGGCGGACAAGGTGCAGGTCTTGTTCATTTCGGTTGATCCCGAGCGGGACACGCCGGAACTGCTCGCCAAGTATGTTCCCGCATTCGATCCTCGCTTCCTCGGGCTGGTCGGGGACAAGGCGGCCACGGAAAAAGTCGCGAAGGAATTCCGGGTGTTCTACCAGAAGGTGCCGGGCAAGGAGCCGGGCAGCTACACGATGGACCACACGGCGGGCAGCTATGTTTTCGATCCGCAGGGGCGGTTGCGCCTCTTTATCCGGCATGGACAGGGGGCGGAGCCTGTTGCGCATGACCTGAAACTGCTGTTATCCGGAGACAGCTGATTTCCGAAAAAGAAAAAGGCGCTCGACTTGAGCGCCTTTTTTGTTGGCAATCGCCAGCTTACGCGTACGTAGCCAGCGTGCCTTTCATTTTCTTCAATGCTGCGCTTTCGATCTGGCGAATGCGTTCTGCCGACACGCCGAACTCGTCCGCGAGTTCATGCAGTGTAGCGCCGGAACCGTCGTCGTTGGCCAGCCAGCGCGCCTCGACGATGCGACGCGAACGCGGGTCGAGCGATCCGAGCGCATGTTCAAGTCCTTCGGACTGCAGGCGATCATACTGTCTCGCTTCCAGCGCCTTTGTCGGTTCGCCGGCATCGGATGCCAGGTAGGCAATCGGCGCAAACTTGTCCTCTTCGTCATCGCTCGGCGCGTCCAGTGCAATGTCGTGGCCCGACATGCGCATTTCCATCTCGATCACTTCCTCGCGCTTCACATTGAGCGACCTCGCCAGATCGTCGACTTGCGTCGGCGTCATGGCATCAAGGCTCTCCTTGTGGCTGCGCAAGTTGAAGAACAGCTTGCGCTGAGCCTTGGTCGTTGCGACCTTGACCAAGCGCCAGTTCTTCAGGATGTATTCATGGATTTCCGCCTTGATCCAGTGCATCGCATACGATACAAGGCGGACACCCTGATCCGGATCGAAGCGCTTGACGGCCTTCATCAGGCCGATATTGCCTTCCTGAATCAAGTCCGCGTGTGGCAGTCCGTAGCCGAGGTAACCGCGGGCAATCGATACCACCAGGCGCAAATGCGACATCACCAGTTTTTGCGCCGCACCGAGGTCGTTCTTGTCACGCAAGCGACGGGCGAGCGAACTCTCTTCCTCATGGGTCAGCATGGGAATGCGATTGACGGCAGAGATATACGCTTCGATGTTGCCGAGGCTGCCCGAAAAGCCGAGCGCCAAGGCCTGATTGCCAACAGGAACCAATGCAGACTGTGATTTCATTCTTTCTCCTTGCCTCCTAATAGAGGCGGACCATGGAATGAACCGGTCTACCTCTCGCAAATATATTAGCACTCTATTGCGGTGAGTGCTAATCAGCCATGCCAAAGAAATCGAAAAATTCTATTGAATTTTATATTTCAATTGGAAATTCCTGAATTAGAGTGGAGAACGCATGATAAGTTGCGAAAGCTCAAAGGGATTTGCGGAATTTTTGTGGGAGCACGCTAGCTCAGCCGGGCCAGATGCCGCTTCACCGATAGCATGGCGCCGGCGAGGCCCAAACACGAACTTGATGCAAGAAATGCAACGGAAGCGGGCAGCCCAAGTGGCGATAGACGAAATTCCGAGGCATACAATCTGGCGAAGTCGGCAAGCGCCGTGTTGAACGGCTGGAGCGCCAGCGCCACCGCACCAAGGGCCACAGCCCCAGCGGCCAGTCCAAGAAGCGCGCCGGTATAGTAAAACGGGCGGCAAATAAAGGCGTTGGTGGCGCCGAACAGGCGACACACCGTGATTTCCTCGCGTTGTGTCATGACTTGCAGCCGGATGGTGTTGAATACGACTGCAACCACGACGACGCCCAACGTCAATGCCAGAAAGAGCAGGGCCAGCCGCAGCACGTGCATCAGGGCGGCAAGGCGCTTTACCCACGCGGAATCGATCTGCACGTACTCGACACCGGGCAATGCCTTCAGTTTCGCGGCCAAGCCTTCGATGCGTGTCGCATCGCTGACATCCTGCATGCCGGAAAGCTTGAGCACATAGCCGTCTGGCAGCGGGTTCTCGCCCAGCGCCGTAATCGCATCCGCCAGTCCACTCTTGTCCTGCAGCGACGACAGGGCTTTTTCGCGTGGCACAAACTCGAGTTTTCCTTTGTTTCCGGATTCGAGGACCAGGTTCCGTATCTGCAACCCAAGGGCTGTCGAACGATCACGCGGCATTTCCATGGTCATGAAAATGCTGATTTCGGGTTCGACAGCGAGCTGTTCGGAGACGGGGCGGACATTCTCCAGAGCGGTCAATCCGGCGATCGGGAGTGCAAGAGCGATGCTGACCACCACGACGTTTAACATGAAGCTGCCCGGTGTCCTGGCCAGGTGACGGAAGGCGTCCGCGAGCGCCAATGCGTGTAATCTCAGCCAGTTCATGAGGCAGAACTTTCGGTTATTGCGAGACTCGGGTCGACGAGGCGACCCCGTTCGAGATAGATCACGCGTTGCGCGTCGCCGAGGATGGTTTCGTCGTGCGTCGAAATCAGACAGGTTACGCCTACACCATGAAAGGCTTTGAGTGCATCCATTACTTTGCCGGCGCTGGCGCGGTCGAGATTCGCCGTCGGCTCGTCGGCGAGGATGATCTGCGGGCGATTGACGATGGCACGCGCAATGGCGACACGCTGCTGCTCGCCTCCCGACAACGACAGCGGCCGGTCGACGGCCTTGTCGAGCAGGCCGACCTTGTCGAGTGCCGCTCGCGCGCGTTTTTCCGCATCCAATCTCGCCGTGCCGGCGACGAGCAAGGGCAGCATCACATTCGACAGGACGCTGCGGTCATTCAACAGGCATTGCTGCTGGAAGATCAAGCCGAGGTTGCGCCGCAGGTAGGGCAGGCCGGATGCCTTTATCCGTCCGACATCCTGGCCATTGACCGAGACCGTGCCCGCGCTCGGCCGTTCGATCACGGCGATCATCTTCAGCAGCGTCGACTTGCCGGCACCGGACGGGCCGGAGAGGAACACCAGTTCGCCCTTGTCGATGGATAGCGAGATATTGGACAGCGCCGCCGTGTCGCGCGTGTATTGCTTGGAGACGTTGCGGAATTCGATCATGTCAACTCAGCAGCGCATCGACGAACTCTTCGGCGTTGAATGGCTGCAGATCCTCGATCTTTTCGCCCACGCCGATGAAGTACACCGGCACCGGCCGCGTCTTGGCGATGGCCGCCAGCACGCCACCCTTGGCCGTTCCGTCGAGCTTGGTGACAACCAGGCCCGTCAGCTGAAGTGCGTCGTCGAACGCCTTCACCTGGGCCAGCGCATTCTGCCCGGTGTTGCCATCGATGATCAGCAGGATTTCATGCGGCGCACCGCCCATGCCCTTGCCGATCACGCGCTTGATCTTCTTCAGCTCTTCCATCAGGTGCAACTGGGTTGGCAGACGGCCGGCGGTGTCGACCATGACCACATCGACATTGCGCGCCTTGGCCGACTGCACGGCATCGAAGGCGACGGCCGCAGGATCTCCGGATTCTTGCGCGATCACTGTGACGTTGTTGCGCTCGCCCCAGATCGCCAACTGCTCGCGCGCTGCTGCACGGAAGGTATCGCCGGCGGCCAGCAGCACGGATTGCTGGTGTGCCTGCAAATGCTTCGCCAGCTTGCCGATGGTCGTCGTCTTTCCGGCACCGTTGACACCGGCGATCATCATCACCAGCGGCTGGTGCCGGCCCAGCACGAACGGCTTCTGGAGCGGCGCCAGCATCTCGATCAGCAGGCTGCGCAGCGCGGTCTTGACTTGCTCCGCTTCCGTCAGCTTCTCGGCCTTCACTTTCTTCTTCAGGGCATCGAGGATGAACTGGGTTGCTTCTACCCCGGCATCGGAGACGAGCAACGCCGATTCGAGTTCTTCGTACAACGCATCGTCGATCTTCGCCCCAATAAACAGGGTTGTCAGGTTCGATGACGTTTTCGACAGGCTCGCCTTCAGGCGTTGCATCCACGATCGCTTCTGCTCGGGCGGCGGTGGAGGCGGCGGAACGATTTCGCCTTCCGGCTCGACGACAGGTTCCGCGACAGCAGCCTCCGCGCGCTGCGCAACGCTCGTCGCCGGCTCCGCCAGAGCGGCGGGGGGCACGGGAACGGAGGGCGATTCTTTCCTGAACAGGTTCAGCCAGGACTGTTTCTGTTCCACGGTTTCGGATGATTCCTGCGCAGGTGCTGCCGGCGCCTGCTGGACGCCGGGCTGGGTCGTCGCCTCTTGCGGAGGCGTGGGCGTATCTTTCGGTTTTTTCTTGAAGAAACTAAACATGGGGAGCTGTGCAGAAAGGCGGTTCAGGGCACTTGGGTGCCGCAGAAAGAAGATACAATCGGAACCTTGTCTTGCAAGACGCTTAATGCAATCACGTGCAAATGCGTCCCGGCACCTAACAAGCACCCTATTTTATCAGAGCGGAGATTATGAAATTCCGGATCGCTGTCTTGCTATCGGCCTGGCTGGTGGGCTTTCTGCCCGCCGCAGCGCATGCCGAACTGGCAAAGGAATTCATGTTGAAGAACGGCATGAAGATTATCGTCAAGGAAGACCATCGCGCGCCAACCGCCGTTCATATGGTCTGGTACAGGACCGGGGCGATGGACGAAGCGAACGGCACCACTGGCGTCGCCCACGCGCTGGAGCACATGATGTTCAAGGGCACCAAATCCGTCGGGCCTGGGGAATTCAGCAAGCGTGTCGCCGCCTTGGGAGGGCGCGAGAATGCATTTACCAGCAAGGACTACACGGCGTATTTCCAGCAGGTCGAGAAATCGAAGCTGGAGAAGGTGATGGCGCTGGAAGCCGATCGCATGGCCAACCTGGTTTTCGACAAGAATGAATTCTCCAAGGAAATTCGCGTCGTGATGGAAGAACGCCGCTGGCGCACCGAGGATCAGCCGATTCCGCTGGTTTATGAAGCGCTGAATGCGGTTGCGTTCGAGGCGCATCCCTATCACCATCCCGTTGCGGGATGGATGAGCGACCTGCGAAGCATGACGGTCAAGGATGTCAGGGCGTGGTATGAACACTGGTATGCGCCAAACAATGCCGTGATGGTGGTGGCCGGCGATGTCGATCCCAAACAGGTGTACGCACTGGCCGAGAAGTATTACGGCAGGATTCCTCGCAAGGAGGTACCTGTCACCAGACCGCAAACGGAGCCGGACCAGCACGGTATCCGGCGCGTGACGGTCAAGGCGCCTGCAGAAAATCCCTATGTCGTGCTGGCCTTCAAGACGCCACGCCTGGAGAACGTCGAGCGCGACGAAGAATCGCATGCGCTCGACGTGCTGGCCGCGATTCTTGACGGCTACGACAATGCGCGCCTGAATGCGAAACTGGTGCGGACGGACAAGGTTGCCAATTCGGTCGGCGCGGGTTATGAGAATGTCGGCCGCGGCCCGGTGCTGTTCCTGCTCGACGGCACCCCGGCAAAGGGAACGACGACCGAGCAACTTGAGAAATTGCTGCGTGGCGAGGTGGAGCGCATCGCCAAAGACGGTGTGTCCGAAGAGGAGCTCAAGCGTGTCAAAGCCCAGTTGATTGCCGGCCAGATCTACAAGCGCGATTCGATTTTCGGGCAGGCGATGGAGATTGGCACGATGGAAATGTCAGGCCTGTCGCATACGCAGATCGATCGCATCATCGAGAAGCTGAAGGCCGTCACTGCCGAACAGGTACAGGCTGTGGCGAAGAAATACTTCGGTGACGATGCGTTGACGGTAGCCACCCTGGTGCCATTGCCCTTGTCCGAGAAGAAACCATCGGCCCCGCCCAAGGGATTGCGGCACTAATCGAGACGACCATGATGAAGCGAATTCTTTTTGTCTTTGCGATGGCATTGACTTGCCTCGCGCCGGCGCATGCCGCCCTGCATATCCAGTCGTGGACCCTGGCCAACGGAGCAAAGGTTCTGTTCGTTGAAAACCATTCGATTCCCGTGCTCGACATCAGCGTCGAGTTCGATGCCGGTGCGCGTCGCGACCCGCAAGGCAAGTCTGGGCTGGCGGCGCTGACAAATGCGATGCTGGCGCGCGGCGTGCATGAGGCGACCACGCCGATGGCCGAGCCGGCAATGACCGAGGCGCAGATTTCCGATGCCTTCGCGGATATCGCTGCGCAACGCGGTGGCGGAGCCGGTACCGACCGTGCCGGCGCGACCTTGCGCACTCTGTCGAGCAGCACGGAACGCGATGCGGCGGTTTCCCTGCTGGCTCGCATTCTTGCGCAGCCGGGCTTTCCGGAGAATTTCCTCGAACGCGACAAGGCGCGCATGATCGCTTCGATCAAGGAGGACGAAACCAAGCCGGAGTCGATCGCCAGCAAGGCGTTCTGGAAGCTGATGTACGGCACGCATCCGTACGGGGATCATGAAACGGTCGAATCGGTCGGATCGATCGCCCGCGATGACCTGGTTTCCTTCCACCGCGCGCACTATGTCGCCAATCGTGCCGTAATCGCGATGATCGGTGACGTCACGCGCGCCGAAGCCGACACGCTCGCCCAGCAGCTGACGTTGCGCCTGCCGCAGGGCGCGCCATTGCCGCCGATGCAGCCGGTGGAAATTGCGCCCGCCAGGGAAGAGTGGATTCCCCATCCCGCCTCGCAAGCGCATATCTTCACCGGCATGCCTGCGATTGCGCGTGGCGACCCGGATTATTTTCCGCTCATGGTGGGCAATTACACGCTGGGCGGAGGCGGTTTCGTATCTCGCCTGACGCGTGAAGTGCGCGAGAAGCGCGGCTTGTCCTACAGCGTGTACAGCTACTTCAATCCGCTGGCGCAGCCCGGACCGTTCGAAGCCGGCTTGCAGACACGGAAGGAACAAACGAACGAAGCGCTCAAGGTCGTGCGCGATACGGTCGCTGCGTTCCTTCACGACGGTCCGACGCAGCAGGAGTTGCAGGCCGCCAAGGACAACCTGATCGGCGGCTTTGCGCTGCGCATCGACAACAACAGGAAAATCCTCGACAACATTGCGGCGATCGGTTTCTACAACCTCCCGCTCGACTATCTCGATACGTGGACTGCCAAGGTCGCCAAGGTGACGATCCCTGAGATCAAGGCAGCTTTCCGTCGCAAGATCGCGCTCGACAAGATGTCGACGGTGGTGGTCGGCAAGGCGAAGTGATCGATGCAGAAAAGTCGTTCATCGAGGGATGCTGCGTCGAAAGCCGCTCTGTCCGCGCGCCCGGGACGCCCGGCGCGCCAGGTCCGGATCATCGGCGGTCAATGGAAACGCACGCCGCTGCCGGTGCTGGATGCGGAGGGTTTGCGTCCGACGCCGGACCGCGTGCGGGAAACCGTATTCAACTGGCTCAACCATCTGCTGAACGGCGAATGGAAGAACGTCAATTGCCTCGATTTGTTTGCGGGGACCGGGGCGCTGGGCTTTGAAGCGGCCAGCAGGGGAGCTGCCCGCGTTGTCCTGGTGGAAGAGAACACGGGCGCCGTCCGGCAGCTCGAGTCGAACAGGGATAAACTGAATGCCGCTCAGGTGCGCATCATGCGCGGGGACGCCCTGTCGGTGGCAACGCGGCTGGCGGCGAGCGCCGGCGAAAGCGGCTTGCGCTTTCAAGTCATTTTCCTCGACCCGCCGTACCATCGCGACTGGCTCGCGAGAATTCTGCCCCTGTGCGAACGACTGCTGGCTCCCGGTGGTCTGGTCTATGCTGAAGCTGAAATGCCGCTCGATCCCGAGGAGCAGCATGCATGGATGGACGGCTGGGAAGCGATTCGAGCCGACAAGGCCGGGATGGTGTTCTATCATCTGTTGCAGCGCAAAATTTGAGGCATAATGCGCCTTCCGGCATTTGTTCATCACTGGTCAGGGAGCCACGATGGTCACAGCAGTTTACCCAGGAACGTTCGACCCGCTGACGCGCGGTCATGAGGATTTGGTGCGGCGCGCATCGGGCTTGTTCGACAAGCTGGTCGTGGGCGTGGCAGACAGCAAGGCGAAGAGACCGTTCTTCTCGCTGGAAGAACGTTTGCTGATTGCCAACGAAGTTCTGGGCCATTACCCCAATGTCCAGGTGGAGAGCTTTTCCGGACTGCTGAAGGATTTTGTGCGTGCGCACGATGCGCGGGTGATTGTCCGGGGCTTGCGTGCCGTCTCCGACTTCGAATACGAATTCCAGATGGCCGGCATGAACCGCTACCTCCTGCCAGACGTGGAAACCCTGTTCCTCACGCCCTCCGATCAGTACCAGTTCATTTCCGGTACCATCGTGCGAGAGATCGCATTGCTGGGCGGGGACGTTTCAAAATTTGTATTTCCTTCGGTCGAAAAATGGCTGAAGGACAAGATCGCCGCAGGCGGGCAGTAAGAACCCGGAATTAGCGCGGTTCAAGTAGCAGAGGTTGTCATGGCTTTAATGATCACGGACGATTGCATCAATTGCGACGTATGCGAGCCGGAGTGCCCGAACGACGCCATTTCGATGGGTCCGGAGATATACGAAATCGATCCCAGCAAGTGCACGGAATGCGTCGGCCATTACAACGAGCCGCAGTGTCAGCAGGTGTGCCCCGTCAGTTGCATTCCTTTTAATCCGGCCTGGCGCGAAACGAAGGAAGAGTTGCAGGCCAAGTACGAGCGTCTGCAAGAGGCGGCGGCAAAGACCTGATCAGCTGTCGGCGACGACGCGGTTACGGCCGCCGTTCTTTGCCTGATACAGCGCCTGGTCGGCGCGCGCGAGAAACTTCTGCAGGGTCTTTTCAATCGGCTCGTTTTCTCTGGCGCTTTCCAGCGATGCGACGCCGATCGAGACAGTCACCGGGAGCTGTTCCCCGCTGCCCAGCAATATCGGCTGCTCACCGACACTCCTCCTGATGCGCTCCGCAACATTCACGGCATCATCCGCTTGCGCGTCAATTAGCAGTACGACAAATTCCTCCCCTCCAAAGCGTCCGAGCGCATCGGACAGGCGCAGTTCCGCCTTGATGCGTCCGGCTACGTCGCGCAATACTTCGTCGCCGGCCTGGTGACCGATCCTGTCGTTGATCTGCTTGAAGCGGTCGATGTCGATGTACATGCAGGATAGCGGGTAACCGTGCCGCTGGCTGCGCCCGATTTCTTCAAGCAGTCGTCGTTCCACATAGCGCCGGTTGTTCACGCCGGTCAGCGGGTCGGTCAGCCCGATATGCTTCAGACGCTCGGTGTTGATGACGTTTTCGAGACAGATCGCGACAATGGATGCCATGTGCGCGAGAAAATCCGTGCTCATATGCGTCGCGAAACGGGCGGGATCGTTGCTGCCGAGGCCAAGGCAGCCAATCAGCGTGCCGCGGCGTATGAGCGGCACGATGGCGACACTGGCCGGAGGCGAAAGAGGCTCCGGAAACACGAGTCCGTGCAATTGCTCGGAATAGATGCCAAGGACCGGATTGGCAAGGTGCGCGGAGAGCTCGCCGATTTCCGACTCGTCCTGCAGGAAAAGCAGTTGCGGCAGTTCGGACAGGTGAACGTTCAGCTCAACCAGGATGCGCCGGATGGCGTAGTCGGGATCGAGCAGCAACAGTGTCGCCACGTCGAGTCCGGCCGATCCGGCGAATGCATGGAAGATCGTGTCGATCAGTTCGAGGAAGCTGCCGGCGCCGATGAGCTCGAGATCGATCGCCTGGTGGCGCTGAAGGATCTGCTGATTCTGCTGCGCCTGATGGAGCAGTTGCGACAACTGCTTGCGCAGATGCAGGTTCTCCGTCATCAGATCTTGCGACATCGGACGATGCTCCCTCGTGCGGTCATCGGCATTTTGCGGATAACCTCGCAGTGGCGCCGCCTGGAAGTCGACCTTCGGCAGGCGGAAATTGGACAAATACTACCGCGCGTGGTCCCCGCCCGCAATACTGTTGGTTACGGGCGGCATCAGTCGAATGCGAGCGTGACTTCGATGTCTTGTCCGACGCGCAGTACCTGTTCCACGCCTTCGAGCAGGATCGTGTTCATGCCGAAAGTGATGCCGCCGTCGACCCGCGGATTGACGCGGTAGGTGCGCAGGATATCCAGCGGATCCGGCCCGAATTCGCCGGTGGCCGGATCGATCGACGGGATCGGACAGCGCGGGCAGGGTTTCACCGGCTTCAGCACGACATTGCCGATCCTGAACGACTCCGCATGATCTTCGTCGAACGCTTCGACGCCGCCGATCACGATGCTCGGACGGAAGCGATTCATCGGCAGTGCTGCGCGCCCTTGCGCCTTCAGTTTGTCGTTCAGGTCGGCGAGCGATGCCTCGGAAATTACCAGCATCGGAAAGCCATCGGAGAACAGCGTCGGTGCTTCGACGCCATCGGTCCATTTGGTGCTTGCGAAGCGCTTCGCGTTGGCATGGAAACGAACCAATCGGCATGGCGTACCGAGGAAGTTGGTGAACCATGCGGCGGTTGTTTCGTCGCAGTCATAGGCCGTCACGACGTCGTCCCAGACCTTCACCTCGATAGTCTTTTCATCTTCGGGATCGGGGAGTCCGAGCGGAATCTCGATGCGCAGCATGCCGGGCGCGCGCAGTTCCAGCGTCTCGATCTTGATGCGCGGCGCGATCAGCGCCATCTTCGGATGCTGGCGCTGCGTCATGAATTCGCCGTTCGCATCGACCACCATCCATTCCCGATCGTAAATGTGTTCGGTCATCAGGCCAGCCGCAGTCAGCGTTGCTTCGCGCAAGGCGATGCCCGCGCAGGACTTGATCGGATACAGGTACAGTTCGGTGAGGGTCGGCATGCTGGAGAATGGGGAAAGATCAGACGTTGTACAGGCACCCCGGATTTCTAGGAGTATGGACATTGAGCTATGCTGTTGATTTTTATCATAATCTATCAAAGCCTCAGTTGTCCATGGTTGGAGTGCACCGAATGCACTTTTTAGGGCCCAGATGTCCATAGGGGCTTAGCTGTCGTAACTCAGACTTGAACTGACAGACTGTCCAAGACGACAGACGGCTATCGCCAAAGGAGACGTTCGGAAAATTGAAAAGCGGACGTTCGACGAAATCATTGCCCTAACTGGATGTCAGGGCGCCGCCCAGCAACGTCAGAATAGAGTTCTATTCTGAATTGATTGACGCATACAAGAAGACTATAAGCAATCGTGCAAAGACCTCAAGGGGCCGTTTCAGAATTCGGAAAATAAAGCGCGTTAAGGCGTAGTCATCCCGTGACCACCCTGCACCGACACCGCAAGGTTCGTTCCGTCTTGCAGCGACGCAATCAGTGGGCAGGAAACGTTCCCCTTTCGCGCATGGCAGGCACACACCAGTTCAGACAACACGGCCTCCATGCGCGCCAAGTCAGCCATTTTTTCGCGCACGTCCTTGAGCTTGTGCTCCGCCAGACTGCTGGCTTCCTCGCAATGGGTGCCATCCTCCAGTCGCAGTAGCTCGGCGATTTCATCCAGACTGAAACCCAGCCGCTGGGATGATTTCACGAACCGCACTCGCGTTACATCCGCCTCGCCATAGCGACGGATGCTGCCATAGGGCTTGTCCGGCTCCGGCAACAAGCCCTTGCGTTGGTAGAACCGGATGGTCTCCACATTGACCCCGGCCGCCTTGGCGAATACGCCGATAGTCAGATTCTCCAAATTGTTTTCCATATCGCTTGACTCCGTACATAACTACGGAAGTAAGATTACACTATCCAATTCAGATTTGAAAGGACACGCGTATGTCTGAACCACAAAACGGGCGCGGGGCGCTCTTCACCGGAGGGCTAGCCGCCATTCTTGCCTCGGCCTGCTGCCTCGGGCCGCTGGTTCTGATTACCCTGGGGTTCAGCGGCGCTTGGATCGGCAACTTGACGGTGCTGGAACCCTATCGGCCCATCTTCATCGGCGTGGCGCTGGTGGCGCTTTTCTTCGCCTGGCGGCGCATCTACCGGCAAGCAGCCGCCTGCAAGCCCGGGGAAGTGTGTGCGATTCCCCAAGTGCGGGCTACTTACAAGCTCATTTTCTGGGTCGTAGCCGCGCTGGTTCTGGTCGCGCTCGGATTTCCCTACGTCGTGCCATTTTTCTATTGATCACAGGAGTTTGCCATGAAAAAACTGTTTGCCTCCCTCGTCCTCGCTGCCGTTGTTGCACCCGTGTGGGCCGCCACCCAGACCGTCACGCTGTCCGTACCCGGCATGACCTGCTCCACCTGCCCGATCACCGTCAAGATGGCGATTTCCAAGGTCGAAGGCGTCGGCAAAGTTGACGTGACCTTCGAGCCACGCGAAGCGGTTGTCACCTTCGATGATGCCAAGACCAGCGTGCAGAAGCTGACCAAGGCAACCGGAGACGCGGGCTATCCATCCAGCGTCAAGCAGTAAGTCACTGAAAACGGCACCGCAGCACATCTGACGCCATTGCCTGGTGCCACAAACGATAAAGGATCTGTCGCATGACCCATCTAAAAATCACCGGCATGACCTGCGACTCGTGCGCGGCGCACGTCAAGGAAGCGCTGGAAAAAGTGCCTGGCGTGCAGTCGGCGCTGGTGTCCTATCCGAAGGGCACAGCGCAACTCGCCATCGAGGCGGGCACGTCACCGGATGCGCTGACTGCCGCCGTGGCCGGACTGGGCTACCAGGCAACGCTTGCCGATGCGCCACCGACGGACAACCGCGCCGGATTGCTCGACAAGGTGCGCGGCTGGATGGGGGCCGCTGATAAACGTAGCGACGACGAATACCCGTTGCAAGTAGCCGTCATTGGCAGCGGTGGAGCCGCGATGGCTGCGGCGCTGAAAGCCGTCGAACAAGGCGCGCACGTCACGCTGATCGAGCGCGGCACCATCGGCGGCACCTGCGTCAATATCGGCTGCGTACCGTCCAAGATCATGATCCGCGCGGCCCATATTGCCCATCTGCGCCGCGAAAGCCCGTTCGATGGCGGTATCACGGCGGCGGTGCCGACGATTGATCGCAGCAAACTACTGGCCCAGCAGCAGGCTCGCGTCGATGAGCTGCGCCACGCCAAGTACGAAGGCATCCTGGACGGCAACCCGGCCATCACCGTTGTGCATGGTGAGGCGCGTTTCAAGGACGATCAGAGCCTTATCGTTAGTTTGAACGAGGGTGGTGAACGCGTTGTGATGTTCGACCGCTGCCTGGTCGCTACAGGTGCCAGCCCTGCCGTGCCGCCGATTCCGGGCCTGAAAGAGTCACCCTACTGGACTTCGACCGAGGCTCTGGTCAGCGACACCATTCCCGAACGCCTGGCCGTGATCGGCTCGTCGGTGGTGGCGCTGGAACTAGCGCAAGCCTTTGCCCGGCTGGGCAGCCAGGTGACGATCCTGGCGCGCAGCACCTTGTTCTTCCGGGAAGACCCGGCCATCGGCGAGGCCGTGACAGCCGCTTTCCGTGCCGAGGGCATCGAGGTGCTGGAGCACACGCAAGCCAGCCAGGTCGCTCATGTGGACGGCGAATTCGCGCTGACCACCGCGCACGGTGAAATACGCGCTGACAAGCTGCTGATCGCCACCGGCAGGACACCAAACACGCGCAGCCTGGCACTGGACGCGGCGGGGTGCACCGTCAATGCACATGGTGCTATCGTCATCGACAAGGGCATGCGCACGAATAGCCCGAACATCTACGCGGCCGGCGACTGCACCGACCAGCCTCAGTTCGTCTATGTGGCGGCAGCGGCCGGCACCCGTGCCGCGATCAACATGACCGGCGGCGACGCCGCCCTAGACCTGACCGCGATGCCGGCCGTGGTGTTCACCGATCCGCAAGTGGCGACCGTGGGCTACAGCGAAGCCGAAGCGCATCACGACGGGATCGAGACCGACAGTCGCACCTTGACCTTGGACAACGTGCCGCGAGCGCTTGCCAACTTCGACACACGCGGCTTCATCAAGCTGGTGGCCGATGCCGGCAGCGGGCGATTGATCGGCGTGCAGGCGGTCGCGCCGGAAGCCGGCGAACTAATCCAGACGGCGGCCCTGGCAATTCGTAACCGCATGACGGTGCAGGAACTGGCCGACCAATTGTTCCCCTACCTGACGATGGTCGAGGGGCTGAAGCTCGCGGCGCAGACCTTCAACAAGGATGTGAAGCAGCTTTCCTGCTGCGCTGGGTGAGAAAAAGGAGGTGTTCATTGAACGCCTATACGGCATCCCGACTGGCCCTTGATGCCGGGGTGAGCGTGCATATCGTGCGCGACTATCGGCTGCGCGGATTGCTGCGGCCGGTGGCGTACACACCAGGCGGCTATGGCCTGTTCGATGACGCCGCCTTGCAACGGCTGTGCTTCGTGAGGGCCGCCTTCGAAGCGGGCATCGGCCTGGATGCGCTGGCGTGGTTGTGCCGGGCGCTAGATGCTGCGGACGGCGATGAAGCGGCCGCGCAACTTGCCGAGCTGCGCCAGTTCGTCGAACGTCGGCGCGAGGCGTTGGCCGATCTGGAAGTGCAGTTGGTCACCCTGCCGACCGAGTCGGCGCAGCACGAGAGACTATTGGGCAAGATATTATCTCCGTTTCCGTAGCTTGCGCCATTCTATGAATATTGGAGAAGAGGGAGAAACCAATGACTGCTTTAGGGTTGCGGCTCGACTGACCGCTTCAGGCCGAACCCGGCCATTGGCATGATTGGGGCAAACTAGATTTGCCCTGACATATGCCGTCAGGTCAAGTTTGCTAGTACAGCTTAGCGCCGCAGCGGTCGTGGGGGAGGCAGTAGTTCATCTATTCGCGCCTGCAAATGTGCGTTCTGCTCCATTAGCTCAATCACCTGTCGATGCGCGCTGAGAAGTTGCGACTGAGCGTAGTCCCGCTGAGCTTCCACGCTTTTGAGTTTAGTCGCAACATCTTCACGAGCCTTCTTATTCCGGTCTCGTCTCTTCTTCTGCTCCGTGGCTTCGTAGCCGTTTAGTTCGACCCAAGCCTGTATTTCTCGAATTAAGGCAGGATAGCGAGCCTTCCTTAGTGCAGTGGGGTCGGTGCCAGCTTCTTTCGCAACGTTGTTTTGACTGACAGGGGTACCCGAGGGTAGAACATTCGGCCTGTCTTCTTTTAAGCGCTCAAATGCTGCACGAAAGCGCTCTTCGGCGGTTTCATTCTGTGACATCTAAAAATCTCCTTAGGCCATCAGCCTCGGCGTGCAACGCACGCTCCCGAGGGCTATGTGCTTGAGCCTCGGCTATCCTTCGCTCAACGTGACCCAACTGCCGCTCTACTGATGGCCGTTTCGACTTATCGAATATGGCATCACGACAGGGCTTGTCGCCGTCCCCGCCGGCACAGCGAGCGATAGATTCAATCCCGCCGTAATCGCAATGCCCGATTTTCGTGCAACCGCCCAATCGGGTTTCTCGAAACGCGACTTCGCCTCGTTTCCCGGCCTTGACCAGTTTTTTAAAATCTTTCACCTCAATCAAATTCACAATCTCCTGCTTCCGATGTTTACCAATCGGTGAGATATATCGGTCGTTCACCAACGTCTCCATTTGTTTGGCGAGCACTTCATACCGAGCGGTGACGCTGATTGCCTCAAACTCTTCATTGAACCGCAGGCGACTGTGATTACGACCGTAGTACGAGGTTTGAAATAGCGTCAGGTGCTTCATGATTACTTGGATTGAACTGTCGCTCATGACACCGCTAGCAAACATGTTGACGCCGCCAGTACGCCGGAGTTGATGCAGGGCCAAGGGCCAAACACTTCCAACCTTGAACGCGCCGCCCTTATCAAGATTCGGGGTGAACATGCGCGCCTTGGTTAAGTCTTCTTCAGTAATTCTAAGGATTTGGGTATCGAAGACTCGCGGAAAGCGTGTCATAAACGCACCATAGGACATCACCTTAATTCCGATTGAATAATCCTTGTCCCATGGTTTGGAGGCCCATGGCTCGAACCCGGCATGGAGTAGCAACGGGTTAAGCTTATCGTAGTCGGTACATCCAAGCGATGGGTTAGCCGCCGCGCATCGCATCCGAAGGCGAGCCACGATGGAAGCTGCTTCTACCGCCACGTTCACGCTCGGACTGGCCGGCCACCTCGCATCGCTGTCCGGGTCGGTTTTCGTTGTTTCACCGCGAATGATAGCAATCTTGCCAATAACTGGCACTTCGTCCCAGATAAGACAGTCCGTCCGGAGACTGGCCGCCTCCTCCTTTCGCTGCAACGTGAAGTTCGCAATATAGATGACGGCGGTCGTCTGTATCAGGTTCAAATACAACGAGAACGATTTTATGTCAATCTTTCCGCTTGGGGATAGCGCCCACTTTCGAAGAAGTTCGAGAATGCCAAACTCCTGGGCTTTTTCCTCGAACCGGCCGTAATTAATCTTGTTCGTGCGCCGCCCACGATTTTGCTTTGCGCCAAACGGAAGCAACGTCGCTCCGCCTTTCTTCCCAGTGGTTATCGCTTTCTCGAGCGAGCCAAAATTGTGGGCGTACGCATCCACGCAGAAGTTAAAACAGTCTGTGACCTGCTGCTTACACTCTAAAAAATCATCGAGGCACTCGCGCAACCGCGTGGCCTGGTAGGTCCAGATACGAGGCGGAATGTATGCTGTCTGCTCGCTGCCATCTTCGCTAGCATTTTCCGCGAAGGCTTTGACCAACCGAGACAAGCCTTGGTCGTCGAGTACCGCCAAACCAATGACACCCTTATCTCGTTGCAGGCGGTCCAGGTTCGTAAGGAGGGTCGTCCTGTCTTGACTGTTGGTAATTAAAAAAGATATCTGCTCGATAACCTTGGGAAAGCGCCCCAACTCATGAGCTACGATGCCTTCCTTATCGCAGAGAACCAACACCCGGCGCAACAGGTTAAAGTTGCCTCGCAAATAATTCCAGGAACGTGGACCTTGTGTTCCCCATATCATCCAGGTAGCTAGGAGTCTGAGGACGGACTGGTTCTCCTGACCTAAGACGGGCGCACTGGCGCCATGTCTGCCGCCCGCGAAGTCAAGTTTAAAAGTTGTACCCGCCCAAGCAGAAAAGTCCCAATGGTCGCCGTCCCAGCGTGAGAGGGCATTTCCTTGAGCATCTTCGCTAACGACCCAATCGTTCGGGGGTGGCCAGGAAGGCGGCCTATAGCTGCCGCAATCCGCCCCGACCGGGGCGTCCTTCACTTTGAATGCAAGCTGCATCACAGGTACGTTCACTGACCGCCCTCCAAGGCATCAATTTCAACATAGAAATCTGGGTGGTATTCACCTTCAGAAATCAGGGTCATAGCCTCCTGGACCCATTCGCGGCGGAGTTCGCTTGATTCCTCATACCAGCGGAGCTTGCTTTGGATGCGGTCAATGGCAAGCTTCGCTGGCGGAACGTCTAGTTCGGATAGCGGAAGCCGCGCCCTACTCAATTCGATTGTTTTCAGGTGCATAAATGAGGACAGCGCCCATAGGTGGTCGAGCGAATCCACATCGCGGTGACTCTCACACCAAAGGCAGCCAGTGGGCTTTACGCAGTCCGGCCTTGGTGCCTCCAGAGGAGTGTCGGGAAGCTCCGATGGCGCACCAGAGCACCCGCCAGGTGCAACGGACTGAGTGTGGTTTTGGCTTGGGTCGACCTTAATCCAAAACCGAGCGGCTTCCACGGTGGCCCGTTGAAGACTGGGCCTATCATAAACAGATAGCAGCGTCGCCTTGGCGTGTTGGGCAAATTCCGCCGTAAGGTCGGGGTCGGCAGATTGCCGGAGCAACCAGTTCACCCGGGTATTGCGGAGGGTCCTGGGCGGTATGTAAGGAGTATCCAGTTGCTGGCACAGCCGACGCACGCGTTCGTTTGCAAATCTGACCTGTTGCCTCGAGCCGCGCCGGCCGATGAACGGAAAAAGCAGCGTAGACGTTTCGAATAGGCTACGTCGCCATCCGAGATACCGCTCGAAATGCGGTTTATAGTCCTTGAATATCTCGAACAGGACAGCGCCACCTCGCCGATTCTTATAATCTTTGACATGATATCCATCGAGATGGCTGACATAGAAAAAATGTCGGAGTTCAAGGTGGATGACCTGTGTAACGTTTATACCAGTCTGGGCGATAAACATTAACATCTCGGCCTCAATGCGAACGTTCGCAAGAGCATACCGTTGCGAGAGTGCACTCTCTTCGATATCTCGAGATTTTGAGTCTAAGGCACCCCGCTCCCAAACGAGTTCGTTTCCACCCCTAAGTGCGACGCGAATTGGGAAGACGCCCTTCAGCATCACGTCCAAGGTTAGTCCATCGCAAACATCCTGTAGCAAGTGCCCGAACCTGAAAGTGTCGGCCAGACTTTGCTTCTCAGCTTGAACGCCGCCCGCAGTCTTGCGCTGCGGGCGCCAGTAGAGCCGTGTGAGCTCCACGATACTCGTGCTTCTCTCAAGCATGCGGTCTATCAGTGTTCCGACCTGCGCAGCATAGCTCCAAGCTGTCCGCATGGTAAGTGGGGCATCGAAACGACCAGTCCGCTTGCTTGAGGTGCGAGTGCGCTGATGCAGCCAATCAGCCCAAGCGCAATAGGTATCTGTAATATCGTTTACGGTCAACAGATGTCCAGTACGGTCTGCGAATGCAAATAACTGTCTTACAAGCCGCACGTAATGTTTGGCGGAATCACGGCAGTTGCCACCATCGAGCGAAGCAGCTACTTCCGCGTGAAGTCCGATGACGAGCTCCAACCTCTCCAGTTGAAGCTTGCCTAGCTTCCCGTCAGCTATCAATTTGCTAACCAGACGAATATCTGCGCTGGCACCGCCGGCATAAAGCAGAACCTTAAGGTCCCACGGGGTCTCATGCGGCCCATAATGCACCTCTGGGAAGGTCAAATCAGGCACAGTCATACCATCACGCATCGACTTTATTCCAGTTCCGCTCGCGCAGCCCTGTGAAGGCGCTATTGAATTCGGACGCGAAGTGCGCTTTCGCTCTGGTATTCTCCACAAAGTGGATGTAACCCAGCGTAGTCTTCTCGTCCTTATGAAGCATTGCATCCCTCACGACCCTGATGGCGTCGGCCCTGCCTCCGGCATCTAAAAGGAGCGTCATCAGCCAGGTGCCAAAAGTTGCGCGGGTTTGGTGGAACCTGAACCGCTGGACAAACTTTAGGCCCGCGCCCAGAGCACGCTTGCGCATCTCGTGCACCAAACGGTTCGTGGTTTCCACTGTATAGGGCCCGCCGCTTCGGGTGAGGAAGAGCAGACCTTTTTCGTCTGGATTTGCTTTTGCTGCTCGCAGGAGACGCTGGGTGGAAAATGCGTAGCGTTTCAGCTCGGTGAGTACATCTCTCGGGACCATAAGCTCACCTGTCACGGAAAACTTTGTAGCGATGCCGGTACCAGGTCCAACAGGGAGAAGAAACACGCCCGGCGTTAAAGGGTCCTCCCGAGCTGTGTTTAACGAGGCTACAGTCAACGTGGTGATAGTACCGATGCGGGCACCCGTAAAAAATCCAATGCTGAGCATCAGATGAAGTTCTTCCACCGCGTGTTCCGCCGTATAGCGCAGCAACTCGGTCATATGTTCGGCGCGCAGGGGTAACAGGCCATCTTCCAGCACTGCACCGACTCGGGTCTTATTCGGGATACTCAAGTCGCTACTTAGGCGAACCATTGTTCGCTTAAATCCGGCGGAGTCAAAGAAAGGAATGGCGGCGAGCCTGTCGGTCCACATAGGCTTATGTATGCCCACGAGCCCCTTATTGTCAGCGAAACGATAAAACTGAATGACCGCTGCCATACAGTTTGTGGTAGTGCTGCCTTGGAGCTCCCCACTTTGACGCTCGTCGATAAGCTGCTTTCTAAACTTTCGCAGCGCCTGCTCTTCCCTTCTCATAGGGAAATGGCGCCAGTCCAAGCGATTGAATTCCAGAAAATTGGCGTAGCGCAGAAGGTGCTTCATGGTCCGCTTGACGGTTTCAATGTCAACCTTCGCACTAGCGGCCCGTTCGAGAGCCCAGACGTTCGCCTCGGGCCAACCACTTCCGTCATCCCAAAAGATTTGCGGCAGTTGTTCGAGCTGCCTTCTGCCGTCCTTTATCCAGGCAGGCTCATTAGCGCCGGCCAACGCCGCCGTGAAGAAGGTGTACGAGATGTATTCAAGCCGAGCCATGTTATCGCCGGCCATGCGGCGGTATGGTTCCCCCGGCCGCTACCGAGGGACCAGCAGGTGTACTGGAGAGCACACTACGCAACAACTGGACGGCGTTCTTAAAATCCAGTTTAAATAAGTGCATAGTGAGGTCGACAGCCCCGCCACCGCCTTTTTCCCTTCGCGTATCCCAAAACTTCGGGCCAGTGACCAAAAGCTCACACTCAGCCCCGTTGGCATTTACGTGGTATCGCAGGGTATCTTTGGCTTTGATGGGGATGAACGAGACATCCCGCTTGGCATAGCAACCAAGCTTTTCCAGGACGTGCAGAACATCCAGCCTCCGCCACTGTTCCAGCGTCAAATCGTCCACCAATTTTGGCATACGCCCCTCCCTCACTGTTCTGCGGGGGAGGGGGGCCCTGCGGGCCCGGCTACTCGTCTTTTAAAAAAGACTTGGCTACTCAACCCCGCGCCATGTCCATAGTGCAATGATTCCGGGGTGCATGTCAATAGGCATCTATGTCGGGGTGAACAGGAAATTCAGTACATCGCCATCCTTGACGACGTATTCCTTGCCTTCCGCGCGCATCTTGCCCGCTTCCTTCGCGCCTTGCTCGCCCTTGTAGGCGATGAAGTCCTCGTAGGAAATGGTCTGCGCACGGATGAAGCCGCGTTCGAAATCGGTGTGGATCACGCCGGCTGCTTGCGGCGCAGTGTCGCCGACGTGGATGGTCCAGGCGCGTACTTCTTTCACGCCGGCGGTGAAATAGGTCTGCAGTCCGAGCAGTTTGAACGCGGCACGGATCAGGCGATCCAGGCCCGGTTCTTCCATGCCCAGGTCGGCGAGGAAGGCGCCCTTGTCTTCCTCGTCGAGGTCGGCGATCTCGGCTTCGATCGCCGCGCAGATGGCCACCATCGGCGCATTCTGCTCTTTCGCATAGGCCGCGAGCTGGTCGAGCAGCGGGTTGTTGGTGAAGCCGTTTTCCGCCACATTGCCGACATACATGGCGGGCTTGGCGGTGATGAGGCAGAGCGACTTGATCAATGCCATCTCTTCCGCGTCCAGCCCCATGGCGCGCACCGGCGTGGCGTCGTTCAGTTGCGGCAGGATGCGTTCGAGCAGGCTGACCAGCTTGATGGCTTCCTTGTCGCCCGCCTTGGCTTTCTTGCCCTCGCGCTGGAGGGCTTTCTCGACCGTACCCATATCGGCCAGCGCCAGTTCGGTCTGGATCACGGCGATGTCGTCGAGCGGACTCACCTTGCCGGCGACGTGCACCACGTTCGGATCTTCGAAGCAGCGCACCACGTTGACGATCGCGTCGGTCTCGCGAATGTGCGCGAGGAACTGGTTGCCCAGGCCTTCGCCCTTGGATGCGCCTGCGACCAGACCGGCGATGTCGACAAATTCCACGACGGCCGGCAGAACGCGTTCCGGCTTCACGACTTCCGCCAGCGCCTTCAGGCGCGGATCGGGAACTTCGACGATGCCGACGTTCGGCTCGATGGTGCAGAACGGATAATTTTCCGCAGCGATGCCAGCCTTGGTCAGCGCATTGAACAGGGTGGATTTGCCGACGTTAGGCAGGCCGACGATGCCGCATTTGAGACTCATGATATGAACTTCTGGAAGTGTTTGAATTAACCCGCTATTTTACCGTACCGCGGGGTGAGGTCAGAGCGCCTGTACCCGGGCAAGATCGGGACGGGCGACAAACTCGGCCAGTTCGTCGCGCAGGCGCTCGCCTTCGCCGATGGCGAGCTTCCAGTTTAGGATGCGGAAGGCGTGGTTCCGGCCGTAATACAGGAAATCCTTG
Organism: Pseudomonadota bacterium; assembly: GCA_021821365.1. Lineage (GTDB taxonomy): Bacteria > Pseudomonadota > Gammaproteobacteria > Burkholderiales > Burkholderiaceae_D > Noviherbaspirillum. The sequence goes on from JAKACN010000008.1 coordinate 28,119, forward strand.
CGGTCGGGAAGTTTGCTGCGTGACAAGGTTTGCAGGAATGCCTGCGTCGGAGCAACGACGACCACGTTGTCGAGCCATTCGCTGTTCCGGCCGAAATTGGCGCGCCGCCACGGCAAGGACTTGTCGAGCCAGCCGGGGACGATCTGTTCGCCGAAATGCGGATAAAGAACGAGCCCGCCTTCCGGATTGCCGGCAACCCGCGAATAGGGCAGGGCGAGGTGATAGTCGATCAGGCCGCCGTCCCAATAGGTACCCTCGGGGGCCTTGGGAATACCCCGTACTGGTTCCATGATGAAGGGCAGCGTACCTGATGCCAGGAGCGCACTCCCGAGGTTGTCCGGCGTGAGCGGCGCAAATTGCGTGTCGAAGGCATCGAACTTCGCCTTCAGCCAGAATGCGGGATCGCGTTCATCTCCGATCACGACGCGTGCCAGGTGGTTGGCCAACTGCGAGCGGGCGACGAGGTTGCCGGCTACGGCGAGGCCGAAACCGGCTGTCACGGAAATGTTCAGGCGAGGCGCCTTGAGGAAGCGGCGTCCGCGCGAGGCGAGGATGTGCAGGCGATAGTGCGGGTGGCCGGTGATTTCCCGTTCGCGTCCACCGATGAATTCGGCAAGGAAACGCTCGCAGGATTCAGTCACGAAGCGCGGAGTCGGCTTGTCCGGATAGGCTTGTTCGCAATACAGATCGCCAAGCAGCTGGATTGCGGCAATGGGGTCGGCTTGACACGCGGCGGCCATCCGCCATGCGCCGATCGACGCACCGATCAATGTCCGCTCGCGTGGTGCAGACGGCAGCCAGGTGCCGAACAGCCATTGGTCCATCTTCTGAAAAATCAGTCCCTTGGGACCACCCGCCGCCGCCGGCACGATGGCGATGTCCCGCGCCCGCAGGCCGTGCTCGCGGATGTGCGCGAGTGCCTTTGGGCCAGCATGGATCGACAGGGCGTGCTTCGTCATTTTGCAGCGGAATGCAGTTTCATCATGGCTGCGTCAATTTTTCCTTCGCAGAGCATGGGAATGACATCCAGGCTCTTCTCGAGGGCGCTGTTGATCAGCTCCTGTTCTTCCTTGCGCGGCCGGTGAAGGACGAAATCGACAACCTGCTGTTGCAGATTCATGCTGCGAGGATGGCCGATGCCGATGCGCAGACGCCAGTAATCCTGCGTGCCGAGCGCGGCAGTGATGTCTTTCAGGCCATTGTGCCCGCCGGACGAGCCGCCTTTCTTGATCTTCGCGGCGCCGGGCGGAAGGTCGAGTTCGTCGTGCACCACCAGGATTTCATCCGGGGCGATCTTGTAAAAGCGTGCGAGCGCGCCAACTGACTGGCCGGAACGGTTCATGTAGGTCTGTGGCTCGAGCAGCCACACTTCTTGGCCAGCGATCACGGCTTTCCCCGCGAGGGCGTTAAAACGTGCTTCTCGCCTGAGAAGGTTGCCGGCGAGGTTGTCGACCAGCCAGAAGCCCGCGTTGTGGCGCGTTTGTTCGTATTCAGGGCCTGGATTGCCGAGGCCGACGATGAGGCGAATGGGCATGGATTTTCATGTCCTGTAGCGATAGCCGGGAAAGGGTATCCCGGGGAAAAGCATTGATTATCACGGATGTCGTGCAGCGTCGTCCAATCCGGTTGAATCGTGCGCCCAAACAAAAACCCCGCCACGAGGGCGGGGTTTGCTGGTGTGGCATGACTGCCAATTCCAGGCAGATTACTTCTTCTCGGCCTCGCCTGCTGCGGCTTCAGCTTCGCCTTCTGCCGAAACCTGGCCAGCCGGGACGCTTGCGATAGCGATAGTGGGGTTTTCACCGTGTGCAATGGCGGTAACGCCCTTCGGCAACTGGAGCTCGGCCAGGTGCAGCGATGCGCCGGCTTCGAGCTTGGAAAGGTCGACTTCGACGAATTCCGGCAGATCGCCCGGCAGGCAGGAGATGTCGAGTTCGTTCATCACGTGGCTGATGACCGCGCTGCTCAGTTTCACTGCAGGCGAAACCTCAGCATTCACGAAGTGCAGCGGCACCTTCACGTGGATCTTCTGGTTCGGGTCGACGCGCTGGAAATCAGCGTGCAGCACGAGTTGCTTGTAGGCGTGCATCTGCACGTCGCGCAGCAGGACCTTCTCCACCTTGCCCTCGATTTCCATATCGAGGATCGACGAGTGGAAGGCTTCCTTCTTCAGCGCGTGGAACAGCGCATTGTGGTCCAGTGCGACGGTGACGGGTGCGGTGCTGCCGCCATAGATGATGGCCGGCGTCTGGCCCGCATTGCGCAGGCGGCGGCTCGCTCCGGACCCCTGCTCTTTGCGTGGGAATGCGACTACTTTCATTTTTTAGCTCCAATGTATGCAAGGCGAAGCCTTGCGGTGTATCCCCCGCGACCAGGGGATCTGAAAACCCGCTCCTCGAGGAGCAGCGGGGAAATCTCAATCGACGAACAGCGAGCTGACGGAATCGCCTTTGGTGATGCGCTTGAAGGTTTCTGCCAGGAGACCGGCAGCGGTCAACTGGCGGATCTTCGGGCAGGCCTTGGCGGCGGCTGTCAGCGGAATGGTGTCGGTGACGACAAGCTCATCCAGCGGCGAGGTAGTAATGCGTTCAATCGCCGGGCCGGACAGGACGGGGTGCGTACAGTAGGCGACAACCTTCTTCGCGCCGCGCTCTTTCAGCACTTCGGCTGCCTTGGTCAGCGTGCCGGCGGTATCGACCATGTCATCCATGATCACGCAATTGCGGCCTTCGACTTCGCCGATGATGTGCATGACTTCCGACACGTTCGCCTTCGGGCGCCGCTTGTCGATAATGGCGAGGTCGCAGTTCATGCGCTTGGCCAGCGCCCGGGCGCGGACCACGCCGCCAACGTCCGGCGAGACGACAAGCAGGTCGTCGTAATTCTTTTCCACCAGGTCACCCAGCAGGATCGGCGACGCATAGATGTTGTCGACCGGGATATCGAAGAAGCCCTGGATCTGGTCGGCGTGGAGGTCCATGATCAGTACGCGGCCGACGCCAGCGTTCTGCAGCATGTTGGCGACCACCTTGGCTGAAATCGCGACGCGCGCGGAGCGCGGGCGTCGGTCCTGACGGGCATAGCCGAAATACGGGATGGCGGCGGTGATGCGGCCGGCGGATGCACGCTTGAGCGCATCGACCATCAGCATGATTTCCATCAGGTTGTCATTGGTCGGCGCGCAGGTGGATTGCAGAACGAATACGTCCTTGCCGCGGACGTTATCGTTGATTTCCACCATGACTTCTCCGTCGGAGAATTTGGAGACGACGGCCTTGCCGAGCGGGATACCAAGCTGCTTCACGACGCCGGCGGCCAGGTCCGGATTTGCGTTGCCGGTAAAGACCATCAGGTTCTCAAGCGCCATGACACACCTAAATCAAACGGTTTAAAAGGATGAAAAGCCGCCAAAACTTGACTTGTCGTCTTGCGTTGGCGGCTTATTGGTTTCTTCTTTGTTTTAATGGCAGGGGAACAAGGATTCGAACCTTGGAATGCCGGAATCAAAATCCGGTGCCTTAACCAGCTTGGCGATTCCCCTACACAACCGGTTGTTTGTCGCAGCACGGCATACCATGCAACGCCAAACGAATTCTTGAGCTACGACTTCAGCAAGTGCGAGAGCGGATGTCGCTCGATCGCCCTGGCTTTCCATGCTTTCCACTGCGCGGGTCCGGTCTCGTGCAGCTCTTGCAGCACTTCTTCTGCTTGCTGTTCATGCGGAAATGCGCAAAAAACACAAGCTCCCGATCCGGTCATCCGTGCATCCCCGTATTGCCCAAGCCATTCAATGGCCTCTGCGACGGGAGGAAACAACTTGGTCGCCACGACTTGCAGGTCGTTTTTTCCGAAGTTTTTGGGTGCATCGGAAAAGTCCAATATTCTGACTGGTTTCGTGTTCCTTGTCAAATCCGGATCGGAAAAAATTGCGACCGTCGGGACCGAAACGCCAGGTTCGATGACCACGTACCAGCAGTCAGGGGTGGCTACCGGGACCAGCGCGTCGCCGATGCCTTCGGCAAACGCGTTTCGGCCAAAGATGAAAAAGGGGACATCGGCGCCCAATTTTAGACCAAGCGCCATCAGTTCGCTGCGCCTGAGGCCGGTTTGCCAGAGATGGTTCAGTGCGATCAATGTGGTTGCCGCATCGGAAGAGCCGCCGCCCAGGCCGCCGCCCATCGGCAGGCGCTTGTCGATGCGGATGTCGGCGCCGCATTGCTCTGCAGGCCTGTTTCGTGACGCTTCTCTGAGCAGCTTCGCGGCACGCACCACGAGGTCGGATTCTTCCGGCACGCCGGCAATGTCGCTGACGCGGCGGATCGTGCCGTCGTCGCGCGCTTCGAAATGCAGCATGTCGCCATGGTCGAGCAACTGGAACACGGTCTGCAGCAGATGGTAACCGTCCGGGCGGCGGCCGGTGACGTGCAGGAAGAGATTGAGCTTGGCCGGGGCGGGGCAGTTATTCAGCGAGCTTGCCATGAGTCGAGGACAATGCGGATGGAGATGGCGCCAGCCTGGTCGGTGTAGCGCGAGAGATCGATGCGCCTGGCGCGGTATTGCAGGCCGGAGGCATTGTCTTCCGGCCAATTGTCATAGCGGATGCGCCAGCCGTCCCGGGTCGTCACTTCCGATGCCTCCGGCGTGGCGACAAATCGATTTCCCTGGACGTCCACGGCGAATCCCTGCAGCCAGTCGCGCAGACCGGCCACCGGAAGGGGCCAGCCGAGCGCTTGCGCGGTCAGCGCGTTGACGTCGGATGCGTGGCGTGATGTCTGTCCACCCTGTTGCAGCGTCGCGCCATCGGGTGTCGCCTCGATGATGGCGATGGTTTGCCCGAGAGGTGAAAACAATGTCACTGCCGTTTTCGTCCGGGTCTGTGCCCAGAGGAAGCTGCCGTGCACCGCTTCTTCATTGCGCGGTCCCTGGTAGTGAACGGAAAGGCGTCCGGTGAAATCGATCGCGGCATAGTAAGGCCGCTTCGCTTGCGCGGCCGTGGTCATTCCCTCTCGTGGCGCGGCCGGCGGAAGGACACTGGCGCATCCGGCAAACAGCAGCGGCAGCGCTGCAAGAACCAGCGCGCGCCGGGCAGCGTGAACGTTCATAGATTCACATTCAGTCGTGCCAGGGTGTTCTTGAGCGTGTCATTTTGCGGATCGCGGGTCTGCGCATCGCGCCATAGGTTTTGCGCGTCCTCTTTCTGTCCCTTCACCCACAGCACTTCCCCAAGATGTGCCGCGATTTCGACGTCGGGGCGCATCTTGTAGGCCTGGCGCAAGATGTCTTCCGCTTCCTTCAGCTTGCCGAGCCTGAACTGCACCCAGCCCATGCTGTCCATGATGAAGGGATCGTCAGGCGCCAGCTTCAGCGCCTTTTCGATCAGGGTGTAGGCTTCATCCAGGCGGACGTTGCGTTCTGCCAGCGAGTAGCCGAGGGCGTTGTAAGCATGCTGGTTGTTCGGGGCGAGTTCCATGATCTTGCGCAGCGTGGTTTCCATCAGTTCCCACTGCGAGTTCTTTTCCGCCGCCATCGCGTAGTCGTACAACAGGTCGGTATCTTCAGGGAAGCGCTTCAGGCCGTCCTTGAGGACGTCCATCGACTCCTGCAGGCGGTTCGCGTCGCGCAGGAGCTGGCTCTCGGCCAGGATGAGCTGCGACTGTTCGCGTTCGCCACTCGTGGTGGTTTCATGCAGCAGCTTGCGCGCGCCGGACAGGTCGCCGCGCCTTGCGATAATCTGCGCGCGCTTGACCTGCGCGCCGAGATAGGCCTCGCCCGGTTCGACTTGCGAAAGCCACTTGAGCGCGCCGTCGGTATCGTTCCGTTCTTCCGCGATTTGCGCGAGCAGGAGCAATGCCTGGTTCGGATCGCGCTCATCATCCGGCTTCGCCTCGAGCACGTCCAGGTAGGTCTTCAGGTATTTCTCTGCGGCTTTCAGATCCTTGGTCTGCACGTTCAGCACGCCAAGCGCGTACAGCGAGGTCAGATCGTCCGGCTGATTCTTGAGCAGGGTTTCGAATTCGCGACGCGCCTTGCCGTATTGCTTTTCTTCCACCAGCATGCGCGCAAATGCCATCCGGACGTCGCGGGCCTTGGGGTATGTCGAAAGAAAGCTGGATAGCAGTCTGGTGGACTCCGCCTTGTCCGGTGTGACCTGCGCGAGGGCGAGAATCGCCAGCTCCGAATCGGGTTTCGCCTTCAACGCGAATTCCGACTCCTGTCGCGCGCGCTCTGTATCGCCCTTGGCAAACGCGCCTTGCGCCAGCGCGAGGTGCGCCTCGGGAAGATCGAGATATGGCGCGAGCACCTCTTCCAGCAGCGCGAATGCCTCCGCCTTGTCCTTGGCGCGCGCGAGCAGGCGCTGCATCTGGAATGCCAGCAGGCCGCGCGTCTGGGGGCGGGCTTCCTTCATGCGTTCTTCGAGGATCGGCCTGGCTTCGGCAAGGTTGTCGCTCAGGATCACGAAGCTTAGATAGTATTGCGTCGCTTCGTCGGAATTGGGAGCCAGTTCGCGCCACAGGCGCACTGCGCTGAGCGACTCATCGGCCTGCTTGGCGGACAACGCGATTTCCGCCGCACGGCGGGCAACGCGCGGATCGCGCGTCTGCTGCGCAACGCTCATCAGCGTCACATAAGCCGTTTGCCAGTCGCCGCGCTGGAACGCGATCTCGGAGCTCAGCAACTTGAAAAGCAGCTCTTCGGATAATTCAACCTCCGGAAGCGGGTCTTCGGCCTTTGGCTCGCTGGGTACGGCCGCTGTCTTGCGGACGACTGCGTGTTTTTTGGACGATAGTCCCTTCTGGCCGGCCGGCGAGGCTGACTGCTCAGCGAGAGGCGGAAGGGATTCTGGCGTCCATGTCGCGCACGCAGACAACACAATCGACGCAGTTGCAATAAGAAGAGTGTTTTTCAAGAGAAATTTCCAGCGATTCAAGCAGAGCTCATTCTACGCCCATCGTTACCGTGTGCGCATCCGGCAATATGAGCCCCATTGTACAGATAGCGATCCCCGGCGGCTGCGCATGCATCTCTTTGTACAATGCAGCTTGGACGCATTACTACCGTCAACTTAATCTTTCTGCAAAGAGTTTGCTCCAACCATGCCAGAATTGCCAGAAGTGGAAGTCACCCGGCGCGGCGTCGCGCCGCATCTGGAAGGAAAAATCGTCACCGCCGTCACCTTGCGGCACGAGGGCCTGCGTTGGCCGTTTCCCGACGGGCTCGCCGAGCACCTGTGCAACCGCCGGATCCGCGCAACGCGGCGGCGCGGAAAATACCTGCTGATCGAATTCGACCACGGAACCCTGATCGTGCATCTCGGCATGTCGGGGCACTTGCGGATTCTGCCTGGCGACACACCGCCGCGGAAGCACGATCACTTCGATCTGGAAATCGGCGCGCAGGTTCTTCGCATGACCGATCCGCGACGTTTTGGCGCAGTGCTTTGGCATGCGGCCGACGAGGGAGCGGTCGAAGGGCATCTCCTGTTGCGCGGACTCGGCGTCGAGCCGCTCGAGGAAGGTTTTTCCGCGCCGATGCTATATCGGCAGACGCGCAATCGCAGTGCCGCCGTCAAGCAGGTGTTGCTGGCAGGAGACATCGTGGTCGGGGTCGGCAATATCTATGCGTCGGAAAGCCTGTTCAAGGCGGGCATCAATCCGAAGACGGCGGCCAACCGCATCGGGCTGGCGCGCTATGAAAAGCTGGTCACGGCCATCCGTGAAACCCTGGCTGCGGCCATCGCGCAAGGCGGAAGCACCTTGCGGGACTTCTTGGCGGCGAACGGCCAGCCCGGCTATTTCCAGCAGAGCTATTTTGTGTATGACCGTGCCGGCGAGCCGTGCCGCGTCTGCGGCACAACGGTGCGCCAGCTCAGGCAGGGGCAGCGATCGACCTTCTACTGCCCGAAATGTCAAAAATGAGCAGGGCTATGCTAGATTCGGTCTTGTAAACAATTAAGTCGGAGAAACCGTGAGCAATCTGGTCCAAAAGTTCCAGCAATACAGCGGCTGGCGCAATGGCGTGATGTCCGCGCTCGAGCGCTACCGTGCATGCGTTGTTGCGTCCGATCTGACCGATTCGGCGAGCGATCAGCGTTTCTCACGTCTGCAGGCCAGGCTTTCGGACGACAAGCTTTCGATCGCCTTCGTGGCGGAATTTTCGCGCGGCAAGTCCGAGCTGATCAACGCGATTTTTTTCGCGGACTACGGCCAGCGCATCCTGCCGTCGTCCGCGGGCCGGACCACGATGTGCCCGACGGAGCTGCTGTACGACGAGACATTCCCGCCCTCGATCCGACTGCTGCCGATCGAAACCCGCGCCGAAGCGGCGTCGACCAGCGATTTCAAGGCACAGAGCCACGTCTGGACCGTGCTGCCGCTCGACGTCAATTCCGGCGAAGGCATGCTCGAGGCATTCAAGCAGGTGAGTTTGACCAAGCGCGTGCCGATCGAGGAAGCGAAGCGCTACGGCCTCTATCATGAAGACGACCCTGACGCGAGCCTGGCAGTGGGGCCGGACGGCCTGGTCGAGATTTCGCAATGGCGCCACGCGATTGTCAATTTTCCGCATCCGCTGTTGAAGCAGGGGCTGGTCATCATCGATACGCCGGGCCTGAATGCCATCGGCACCGAGCCCGAGCTGACGCTCAACCTGATTCCCAATGCCCATGCGGTGCTATTCATTCTCGCAGCCGATACCGGCGTGACAAAAAGCGACATCGAAGTGTGGCGCGACCACATCGGCGGCGGACCGGCGCGCATGGTGGTGCTGAACAAGATCGACAGCATGTGGGACGAGTTGCGTTCTGCCGAAGAAATCGAGCAACAAATCTGCCGGCAGGTGGAAAGCGTTGCGCAGACGCTGCATCTCTCGATGCATCAGGTATTTCCGGTATCGGCGCAAAAGGGTCTGGTCGGCAAGGTCAACCATGATCCCGAACTGCTGGCGAGGAGCCGCTTGCCAGCGCTGGAGACGGCCTTGTCCGCCGAGCTGATCCCGAGCAAGCAGGAAATCGTGCGCGGCCAGCTGTTGACCGAGATCGATGAACTGGCGGTATCGAAGCAGCAATTGCTGGCAGCGCGTGCCCGCAATGTGGTCGAACAGCTGCTGGAGTTGAAGAGCCTGCGCGGAAAGAACCAGAACATCATCGAGCACATGATGAAGCGTGTCGAAATCGAGAAGATGGAGTTCGATGCCAGCCTGCTGAAATTGCAGGGTACGCGCGCGGTGTTCACCCGCCTGTCAACAGAAGTGTTCACCAGCCTCGGCATGGACATCCTCAAGGAAGACGTCCGCAGAACGCGTGACGCCATGGAGCAGAGCAAGTTCTCGGTCGGCTTGCGTAGCGCCGTCAAGTCCTTCTTCGAGCAGATCCGGAACAACCTCGACCTTTCCAGTCGGAAGACCGAGGAAATCACGTCGATGATGACGGTGATGTACCGCAAGTTCTCCACGGAGCACGGGCTCGCGTTGTCCTCTCCGATGCCGTTCTCGCTGGAGAAATATGTGAAGGAAATCGAACTGATCGAAAGCGTTTATCACAAGCAGTTCGGCACCGCTGCGATCATGACGATGCCCCAGGTTGCCTTGATGACCAAGTTCTTCGACTCGATCGCTTCGCGCGTGAAGCAAAGCTTCCTGCAGGCCAATCGGGATGTGGAAGCCTGGCTGAAGGTGGTGATGGCGCCGCTGGAGGCGCAGATCTGGGAACATCGCTCCCAGCTGAAGAAGCGCAAGCAATCGATCGAACGCATTCATTTCGCGACCGACAGTCTGGAAGAGAAGGTTGGGACGCTGGAAGCGATGCAGGCAGAGCTGGAAGAGCAGAAGAAAGCGCTCCTGACGCTGGAAGCCGATCTCAAGAGCGCCATTTTCGCGGACCTGGCCGCTCTCAAGGCGGCCGCCTGATATCCCGACATGAAACGTATTGCCCAGGCACCCGCCGTCCGGACGGACGGCGACGGCGGTTATGACGATCCCGGCTTTTCCGAAGCGGTCATCCGCTGGCAAAAGCAGCATGGCCGGCATGCGCTGCCATGGCAGAACACGCGTGATGCTTATCGCATCTGGTTGTCGGAGATCATGCTGCAGCAGACGCAGGTCACGGCGGTCATTCCTTACTATCAGCGCTTCCTGGCGCGCTTCCCCGATGTCGCGTCGCTGGCGGCTGCCGGTGCCGACGAGGTGATGTCTCACTGGAGCGGGCTTGGTTACTACACCCGTGCGCGCAACCTGCATTGCTGCGCGCGAAAGGTCGTTGCAGAACACGGCGGCGAATTTCCATCCGATCCCGAAGCGCTGGCTGCATTGCCGGGCATCGGACGCTCGACAGCAGCTGCGATTGCCGCATTTGCGTATGGCGCGCGCGCGGCGATCCTTGATGGCAACGTCAAGCGCGTATTCTGCAGAGTGTTCGGTGTCGAGGGCTTCCCCGGTTCGAAGCCCATCGAAGATGCGTTATGGCGCCGCGCCGTGGACCTCCTGCCGGAGCAGGGCATTGAAGCCTACACGCAGGGATTGATGGACCTCGGCGCGACCTTGTGCACGCGCAGCAGTCCTTCCTGCGCGAAGTGCCCCTTGTCGCAGCGTTGCGTCGCGCTGGCCAGCGACCGGGTGCAGGCGCTGCCCGTGCGCAGACCGAAGAAGGCGATTCCAGAAAAAGCGACGGCGATGCTGGTCGTCACTGATCGGGACCACGTATTGCTCGAACAGCGGCCGGGAAGCGGCATCTGGGGCGGATTGCTGTCGCTGCCGGAGATGGAGGCGCCGGCCGGCGGCTTGGCCGACATGGACCTTGACGGGTGTGTATCGCGCAGAGCCGCTTCCTACGGCAACGTTGCTTCGTGCGAACCGCTGCAACCGTTCACCCATGTCTTTACCCATTTCAGGCTGCATGTGTCGCCATACCGCGTCCGGCTCGCCCAGCGCGCGCAGCTTGCAGCGGAAGGCGGCCACGTCTGGTATCACGCCGGACAACTGCAGGATGCGCCGCTGCCGGCGCCGGTCAAGAAGCTGTTGCTGGCGGTGTTCCGTCGCCCAGACCTGATTTCAGATTAGCGCGCCGCACGGCATCGGCGAAAACGGCAATCAGGCCGCCTCGGTCCACTCCACACGATTGCGTCCGCCTTGCTTTGCCTGGTACAGCGCGGCATCCGCGCGCGCGATGAGATCGGTCAGTTTTTCTCCGCGTCGGTATTGCGCGACCCCGATCGACAGCGAGATATGCCTGCTTTCAAGGACTTTCTGGAAGTCCAGGAAATGTGCATAGACGCGCAGGCGTTCGGCATGCATGACGGCGCCTTTCAGATCGGTATCCGGCAGGATCTGCATGAATTCGTCGCCGCCATAGCGTCCCAGCATGTCGGTATCGCGGATGCTGTCGCGTGCGACTCTGGCAAACTCCTTGAGGATGATGTCGCCGGTGAGGTGGCCGTTGTTGTCATTGATTTCCTTGAAGCGATCGATGTCGATGATGCAGATCGTGAAGGGTGTGCCCAGTGTGTCGGCTTGCATCTTCGCGCGGTCGAGTTCGGCCTGAATCTGGCGGCGGTTGTAGAGACCGGTCAATTCGTCGCGCACGGACTTTTCCTCGTAGTGCTCAAGCTGGTAACGGGTTGCTCGGAGCAGTTGGCGCAGGTTGTGGATTTGCTTGCCAAGCAGGATCATGCCGGGCAATGTCAGCACCAGCACGAACCATTGCATCATGTCGGCGCGAAAGGCCTGATCGTAGCCTTCCGCATGGCCGCGGATGAGGATGATGCCGAAATACGCGGCCAGACATCCGGCAGCCAGCAGGATAAGCGATATGGTCGAGAGCCTGAATATCCCGAATGAAAAGGCGATCAGAATGAAGGGCGCCAGCGCGATCTGGGTGGCGCGTTCGAGGTAGGCAACGACGAGCATGACCAGCAGCGCGCTGACCAGTTGCGGCAACATCAGGCTCGGTTCTTCGAAGCGCGTATTCACGCCGAACCGGAACATCGCATAGAACAGGGCCACGATGCACAACACGACGGCGGCGACGCCGGCGAAAGTCAGGCCGGTGATGAAGCCCTGACGGTAGAACATGAAAAGGCTCAGCGCATACAGCAGCGAAATCAGGCTGATGGGCGATATCTGCGGAACGCGCACGGGCTGCATGTTCTTGCGGCGGTTTGCCGCCTCGGACCGCATGGCTTCACGTGCATCATCCATAAATATACGAGTAGCGCTCAAAGTAGTGCCATGTAAATGCCTGCAGGGCAGGAAGCAAGTGGGAATGTTCAAAGGACTGTCCCGGCCGGGAACTTCGGCGGCGATGGCCCGAAGTATTCTGCCGCGCAGACTCCTGGCCGACCCGACATTTATCCTACGAATGCCGGGCGTGGAATTTGCGCGTTGACAAAGAGCCTGTAAAAAATGCTGCAGGGACAGGATGCGGCGCGCCGATTCTCACAAAAGTCACATGGCGCGACCTGAAATGGTGCGTGCGCCATTGTCTTTTATGTAAGTGTGCGACGTCAGAGGATCTGGTGCTGCTGGAGATACTGGTGGACGATCGAAAGCCGGATCTGCGCATCGTCGAGCTCCAGCAGTTTCTGGCGCGCCTTCAGCGTAATGGGAAGGAGTTCGCACCAGCGGTTGGCGACCCAGCTGGCACTGTCGAGTCGAACCGGCTGGGAGAACGGGCTGATGAAGGCTTCGTCCTGCTGCGCGCGGCCTTTGGCATTGACGTCGTCGATGACAAGTTTCAGGGCTGTGGCGCAGGCGACATGAACATCACTGACGGAGGCGGGCTCGTCGGGCGCGATCATGTCGACCTGCGCCTCCAGCCGCTGGTCGGTCAGCACACGGGTCTCGAGAATGCGGAACCGTTCGCCGCCCAGCGTGCGCAGCATCATCACGCCCGGTACTTCCATGTCCCAGGACGAAATGTGAGCGAGGCACCCGACCGATTCCGGTTCGGCGGCCATGCCGACTTCCTGTCCGGCCTTGATCTGCACCACGCCAAAAGGTGCGTCGCGTCGCATGCACTCGCGCACCATGTCGATGTAGCGCGCCTCGAAGACCTTCAGCGGCAATACCCCTTCCGGGAACAGCACCGTCTTCAGCGGAAAAAGAGGAAGCCACGAATCGTCGGCGCGCATGGTCGGCATGAGGCCTCGTCAGGTGAGTTCGCGGTGACGCAGCAGGACGCGCTCCGTCGCGCCGAAATGCCTGGCGAGCTGCTCGACCATGTAGACCGATCGATGCTGGCCGCCGGTGCAGCCGATTGCGACCGTGAGGTAGCTCCGGTTGTCGTTCTTGAAGGCAGGGAGCCACTTTTCGATGAAGGTGCGGATATCGAACAGCAGTTCCGCGACGTGTGCCTGTGCGTTCAGAAACTCGATCACCGGTTCGTCGCGGCCGGTGAAGGGGCGCAGGTTGATATCGTAATAGGGATTCGGGAGCACACGCACGTCGAACACCAGGTCCGCGTCCAGCGGCACGCCGAACTTGAAGGCGAACGATTCGAACAGCAGCGTCAGCGGTGCGTGTTCGGTCTCCACCAGGTCCTTGATCCAGCCGCGCAGCTTGTTGGCGGAAAGGCCCGAGGTATCGATCACATGGCCGATGCCTTCGATCGGCGAGAGCATTTCGCGTTCGCGCAGGATGCATTCCGTCAGCGTGGGCTGGCCGGCTGCGTCCTGGCTTGTGCGGACACGATGCGACAGCGGATGACTGCGCCGTGTTTCGGAGAAGCGGGCGATCAGCGACTCGGTCTTTGCGGTCAGGAACAGCACCTTGACATCGTGACCCTCGTCTTTGAGCAGCCGGATGTCGGCGGGAAGACTGGCCAGCGAATCCGCGCTGCGGGCATCCATCGCCACCGCCAGCGAATCCGCGCCTTCTTCCAGGCGGGTCTGGACCAGCTGGCGCAGCAGTTTGGGCGGCAGGTTGTCGACGCAGAAGTAGCCGGCGTCTTCGAGTGCATTCAGGCCGACCGATTTACCGGAACCGGAAATGCCGGTGATGAGGATGATGCGCATAGCGGAATCATACCGCAAGGGGCGCGGCATGACACCGGAAGTCGTTGCCGGAAAAACAGGCGTGTGGCTAATCGTTCCCCATTGCCTTTTGCTGCCGCTCCATGAACTCCTTGAGCGTGTCGATGCCGCGCAGTTGCAGGATAGTGTTGCGCACCGCGGCTTCGAGCAGCACGGCGAGATTGCGGCCGGCTTCGACGGGAATCACGACCTTGCGGATGGGCAGGCCGAGCACTTCTTCGGTTTGCGAGTGCAGCGGCAGCCGCTCGTAATTTTCTTCGAGCGTGCTGCGGCGCACCAGGTGCACGATCAGTTTCAGGCGCATTTTGCGGCGCACCGCCGTCTCACCGAAAATGGTCTTGATGTCGAGCAGGCCGAGTCCGCGCACTTCGAGCAGGTTCTGCAGCAGCGGCGGGCAGCGTCCTTCGATCATGTTGGGCGCGATGCGCGCGAATTCAACGGCGTCGTCGGCGACCAGTCCGTGGTTGCGCGAGATCAGCTCGAGGCCGAGCTCGCTTTTGCCAAGGCCGGATTCGCCCGTGATCAGCACGCCGACGCCGAGCACGTCCATGAACACGCCATGCATCGTCACGCGCTGCGCGAGTTCCTTGGACAGATAGACGCGCAGGTAGTCGATCACCTGTGCGGCCGGCAGCGGCGTGGAGAACAGCGGGATGTTCTTCTCGTCGCACACTTCGAGGATGTACGGCGGTGTCTCCAGGCCTTGCGCGATGATGAACGCCGGCGGCTCGCCGGCCACCAGCTCTTCGGTCTGGTACTTGCGCGAGGCGGGAGACAGCTTGTTGTAATACTGGATTTCCTGGTGGCCGAACACCTGGATGCGACCGGGGTGAATCAGGTTCAGGTGGCCGACCTGATCGGCCGCCGAGGTGGCGTCGCCAGAGATGCGCCGCTCGCCGCCCGGGAAACCGGCAAACCATCCGAGCTGCAGTGCTTCGCGCGTGTCGTCGTAGAGTTGCTGGATCGATAAGTGGGTGGTGGCGGGCATGGTATCAGGCGTGGACGCTCGGCTGCCATTCGGCGATGCGGGCGTGGACCGAAGCCGCGTCCGGGTCGATGGTCAGCTGCTCGCGGAATGCTTCGTCGGAAAACATTTCGGCGATTTCGGACAGGATTTCGAGGTGCTGCTGCGTGACGTGGTCCGGGATCAGCAGGAATACCAGCAGCTTCACCGGAAGGCTGTCCGGGGATTCGAACGGAATCGGTTCTTTCAGTCGTACGAATGCCGCCAGCGGTGCCTTCAGGCCTTTGATGCGGCCGTGCGGAACGGCCACGCCATGGCCAAGGCCGGTCGAGCCGAGGCGTTCGCGCGCGAATAGATTGTCCGACACCACCGAGCGAGCGATGCCGCAGTTGTTTTCAAAAATCAGTCCGGCTTGCTCAAACGCCCTCTTCTTGCTTGAGACTTCAAGGTCAAGCACGACATTGTTCGCCGACAGGATCTTGGCAAGGTTCGTCATGTTACGAAATGGCATGTTGCGCTGCACAAAATGAACAATCGAGTCGCATTATAGGCTGGTTTCCTGCCTGTGGAACGAGAAAGCATAGGGTGGTCTGGAGAAACCATGTTGATTGTAAGCAGGAGCCTGACAGGAAAGATTCAATAATGACCCGGTGTTTTCCAGACCTTGATGAATTCCATGGCGCTAATCCATGGCGCTAAAACATTTCCGCGCGGAAATGGCTGCGAAACCTCCGGTGGATTTATATTTCGAATCGATTTGTACCCCGCCAACATGACAGTATCCTGACAAATGCCGATATTGCTGCCGGATCATTGGATCACCGCCGCTACTGGCGCGCATTGCGCATGTTGGACGGGCGTTGGCCAGTCGTGAAATTGCTGCGCCAGGGATTGATGTCCAGGCCGCCGCGCCGCGTATAGCGCGCGTAGACGGAAAGCTTCTGCGGCCTGCATTGCCGCAGGATATCCATGAAGATGCGTTCCACGCATTGTTCATGGAATTCGTTGTGGTTCCGGAAACCGATCAGGTATCGCAGCAGGCTTTCCTGGTCGATCTGCGCGCCGACATAGCGGATCTGCACGCTGCCCCAGTCAGGTTGCCCGGTCACCAGGCAATTCGACTTCAGCAAATGCGAAACCAGCGTCTCCTCGACCATTGCCTCGGCATGATTGGCTTTCAGCAGCGCTGGATTGGGCGTGTATTCGCCGATCTCGATGTCGAGCCGGTCCAGCGGCAATCCTTCGAGTTCGCCCATCTGTATGGACGAAAAATCATCGGGCATTGTCAGCTTGACTTGCACCGGCGCGCCGAATCCCTCGGACAGGTCGGCACGCAGCACATCCGTCAGCGCTTCCGGGGATGCCAGCTTCGTCTGGTTGAAGGAATTGAGGTAGAGCTTGAAGGATTTCGATTCGATGATATTGGGCGAATCGGCCGGAACCGTGAAGGTCGCGATGGCGATCTGCGGCTTGCCGCGCAGGTTCAGCCACGATAGTTCATAGGCATTCCAGATGTCCACGCCGAAGAACGGCAGGGTGCCGTCCAGGCCGATCTCTTCGCGCTTGGGTTGGCGCGACATCGGGAACAGCAGCGACGGCGCGTATTCGGCCTGATAAGTGGTGGACTTGCCGAGCGGTGAAGCTTCCGGCGTCTTCGGGGCAGACATGGATGGAAATACCAATAAACATTCGTTCGGCTTCGTCGGGCTGCGAAACCGGAAACCAATAATCACTTACCTATGACAGCGGGCGGTGTTGCCGGTTCGCCCGCTACGCGTTGCTACAGGAACAGCTTGTAGGCCGGGTTATCGCTTTCGTCCCAGTTGCGATAGCCCAGCGTCGCGAGGAATGCGCGGAAATCCTTCATCTCCTTCTTCGGCACCTGCAGTCCGACCAGGATGCGGCCGACGTCGCCGCCTTGATTGCGATAATGGAAAAGGCTGATGTTCCAGTTCGGCGCCATGCTGTCGAGGAAACGCATCAGCGCACCGGGGCGCTCGGGGAATTCGAAGCGGTACAGCAATTCATTCTGCGCCAGCGGACTCCTGCCGCCGACCAGGTGACGGATGTGCAGCTTCGCCAGTTCGTCATGCGTCAGGTCGAGCGTCTTGAAGCCGTGCTTCTCGAAATTCTTCGTGATCTTGCCCGATTCGTCGCGGCTGGAAATCTGGATGCCGACGAAGACATGCGCGATCTTTTCGTCGCTGATGCGATAGTTGAACTCCGTCACGTTGCGCGGGCCCACCAGGTGGCAGAAGCGCTTGAAGCTGCCGCGCTCTTCCGGAATCGTGACTGCGAACACCGCCTCGCGCGATTCGCCCACTTCCGCCATCTCGGCAACGAAGCGCAGGCGGTCGAAGTTCATGTTGGCGCCGCTGGTGACTGTGACCAGGGTTTCATTCGTGAGCGGCTTCTTGCCAGCCTTCGCGCGTTCGACGTAGGCCTTGGCGCCGGCAACCGCCAGTGCGCCGGCCGGTTCGAGAATGCTGCGCGTGTCCTGGAAAACGTCCTTGATCGCGGCGCAGACTTCATCGGTATCGACGAGGATGACGTCGTCGACATACTCTTTTGCAAGACGGAAGGTTTCTTCGCCGACCAGCTTGACCGCCGTGCCGTCGGAGAACAGGCCAACATCGTTCAGCGTCACGCGCCGGCCCGCCTTCAGGCTGCGTGCCATGGCGTCGGAGTCCGTGGTCTGCACGCCGATCACCTTGATATCGGGGCGCACCGACTTGACGTAGGCGGCCACGCCGGCGATCAGTCCGCCGCCGCCGATGGCGCAAAAGATCGCATGGATGGGTTCCGAATGCTGGCGCAGGATTTCCATGCCCACCGTGCCTTGCCCGGCAATCACGTAGGGATCGTCGAAGGGATGGACGAAGGTGAGCTTGTGCTTCTTCTCCAGTGTCAGCGCGTGGTTGTAGGCATCAGAATAGGAATCGCCGAACAGAACCGCCTCGCCACCGCGCGCCTTCACGGCGTCGATCTTGACCGGCGGCGTGGTCGTCGGCATCACGATCACGGCGCGGCAGCCGAGCCGTGCCGCCGACAGGGCGACGCCTTGCGCGTGGTTGCCGGCCGAAGCGCAGATCACGCCGCGCTTCAGTTGCGCCGGAGTGAGGTGGGCCATCTTGTTGTAGGCTCCGCGCAGTTTGAAGCTGAACACGCTCTGGATATCTTCGCGCTTGAGGTAAATCTTGTTACCCATACGCCCGGACAGCGTGGGCGCGAGATCCAAGGGTGTTTCGACAGCGACGTCATAGACGCGGGCGTTTAGGATTTTCTGTAGGTAGTTGGTCGTCATAAGCTTCGGGAGATCCGCGCGCGTTCCCCAATGCCGCACGCAAGCCGACCATTATAATGGACGGCCCTGACATGCTTCCATGCCGCATTCCGGCCGTTTCACGCTGCCCGGAGCGTAAACCTCCTTATTCATGATCGAATCCGCAATACGCTGGCTGCTGAATGTCCTCGCAATCCCCGATGTCGGACTGACATCGCTCTTCCTCATCAGCACCCTGTCGGCGACCCTCTTGCCATTGGGTTCGGAGCCGGCGGTATTTGCGGTCGTGAAGGCCAACGGCACCTTGTTCTGGCCGGCGATGATTGTCGCCACCGTCGGGAATACGCTCGGCGGCGCGATCGATTACTGGATGGGCTACGGCGCCAAGCAGGCCTTCGCCAGGGAACGCGAAAGCCGCTGGTTCGGCTGGCTGAAGCGCTACGGCGCGAAAACCATGCTGCTCGCCTGGCTGCCGGGTATCGGCGATCCGATCTGCACGCTCGCAGGATGGCTGAAATTGCCATTCTGGCCATGCATCATCTACATGGCGATCGGAAAATTCCTGCGCTACCTCACCATGACCGCGGTGTTGATGGTCGTTCCCGACGGGTTTTGGCGACAGCTGGTGGATTGGCTCTAGCATTGTCGTAATTTCAACACACTTGCAGCCTGGGTCCGCGGCGACGTCCACGGTTTCGGCGGTTTGGCCGCAAGGACCGTAAGGCTGTTCAGCCTGCTGCATTGCGATAAGCTAAAATGCACCTTTAAGGATTTGCCCACCAACCTTGATGAACGCCCCAGCACAAATCCAAGCCTTGCTTTCCGACGCGCCTGGCGACGCAGCGCCGACCCGCTTGCGCGAAATCCCTTACAACTACACCTCGTTTTCCGACCGCGAGATCGTGATTCGCCTCCTGGGCGAAGACGCCTGGCGCATTCTCGACGAGCTCCGCAGCGAGCGCCAGACCGGACGTTCCGCGCGCATGCTGTACGAAGTTCTCGGCGATGTCTGGGTGGTGCGGCGCAATCCGTACCTCCAGGACGACATGCTCGACAATCCGAAGCGTCGCCAGGCACTGATCGACGCGCTCAACCATCGCTTGACGGAAGTCGAGAAGCGCCGCCTCACCACCGACCTGGCCGAGGCGGGCGACGCGCAGGCCAGGCGCCGCAGCGCGAATGTCGAATCCCTGCTCAAGGCCGCCAGAAAGGCGGTCGCCGATTTCGGTGAGGAATTCCGCCAGACGTGGGACCTGCGCAAGCGTGCCACGAAAGTGCTAGGGCGTTACACGGCAAAGGACAACATCAAATTCGACGGCCTGTCGCGCGTGTCGCACGTGACCGACGCCACCGACTGGCGCGTGGAATATCCGTTCGTGGTCCTGACGCCGGACAGCGAGGACGAAATGGCCGGGCTGGTGAAGGCCTGCATCGAACTCGGCCTGACCATCATCCCGCGCGGAGGCGGCACGGGCTACACCGGCGGCGCCGTTCCGCTGACGCCGCTCTCCGCCGTCATCAACACCGAAAAACTGGAGCAGCTCGGCGCGGTCGAAATGACCATGTTGCCGGGCGTCGATAAGCCCTACGCAACGATCTACACCGGCGCCGGCGTTGTCACCAAGCGCGTCTCGGACGCCGCCGAACGGGCCGGTTTCGTCTTCGCGGTCGACCCGACTTCGGCGGAAGCCTCCTGCATCGGCGGTAACGTCGCGATGAATGCGGGCGGCAAGAAAGCCGTGCTGTGGGGCACCGCGCTGGACAACCTCGCAAGTTGGCGCATGGTCGACCCGAACGGCGACTGGCTGGAAGTCACCCGCCTCGAACACAACCTTGGCAAGATCCATGACGCGCCGGTGGCGAAGTTCAAGCTGGAATGGACGCATCCGGATGAAAAGGGCAGGAACGCCAAGCCCTTCAGGACGGAAATCCTGGAAATCGAAGGGCGCCGCTTCCGCAAGGAAGGACTGGGCAAGGACGTCACTGACAAGTTCCTCGCCGGCCTGCCCGGCGTGCAGAAGGAGGGCTGCGACGGCGTGATCACGTCCGCGCGCTGGATCCTGCACAAGATGCCGAAGCATGCGCGCACCGTCTGCCTCGAATTCTTCGGCCAGGCACGCGATGCGATTCCGTCCATCGTGGAAATCAAGGATTACCTCGATGCGGAAGCGAAGCAGGGTGGTGCCATCCTCGCCGGCCTGGAACATCTCGACGAGCGCTACCTGCGCGCGGTCGGCTATGCCACCAAGTCCAAGCGCGGCGTGCTGCCGAAGATGGCCTTGTTCGGCGATATCGTCGGCGATGACGAAGACTCCGTTGCCCGCGCTGCATCCGAAGTGATCCGCATGGCCAATACCCGCGTCGGCGAAGGCTTCGTTGCCGTCAGCCCCGAGGCGCGCAAGAAATTCTGGCT
>JAKACN010000162.1 GCA_021821365.1 Pseudomonadota bacterium
TCGTGCTGCGTTCGCGCGGCGGTGCTGCCCTCACCGGCCGGGTGTTGCGCATCGAGCCGCTCGCCGACGCGGTCACCGAAGAAACGCTGGCCAAAGTCGTGTTCGACCAGCTTCCCGAGCCGCTGCCGCCGCTTGGCGAATTGGCAGAAGTCACCGGCATCCTGCCGCCCCTGCCGGCGGCGCCAGTCGTTCCGAATGCGGCGATCCAGCGCATCAATGGCACGCTCGGTGTCTGGAAGCTGGACGGCGGCGATCTGCACTTCGCCGCGATCGTCCCGGGCAGCATCGATCTCGACGGGCGCATGCAGGTCCATGGCGGCATTCGCGCCGGCGACCGTGTCGTCGTGCACACCGCGAAGGCGCTGCATGCGCAGAGCCGTATCAAGGTGGTCGACCGCTTGCCCGGAGTGAAATCATGATCAGCCTGGCCGGGCGCGACATTCTCCATACGTGGGGCAAATTCGTTTTCACCGGCATCGGACTGGGCCTGCTGATCGGCGTGACCCTGACCATGGCCGGCGTGTACCGCGGCATGGTCAACGACGCCAAGGTGCTGCTCGATAACAGCGCCGCCGACCTCTGGGTGGTCCAGAAGGATACGCTCGGCCCTTATGCCGAATCATCAAGCCTGTATGACGACACCGGGCGCAGCCTGCGCGCCATGCCGGGCGTCGCGCAGGCGGCTAACGTCACTTACCTGACGATGCAGGTGCGCATCGGTGACCGTGACGTGCGCGCCCTGGTGACCGGCATCGCGTCCGGCGGACCGGGCACGCCGGGATGGCCCTCCTTTCTCGTTGCAGGCCGTCAGATCACGCGCGGCCACTACGAAGCGGTAGCCGATATGGCGACCGGCTTTCGCGTGGGCGACTCCATTCGCATCCGACGCCATCGCTACACGGTGGTCGGCCTCACGCAACGCATGGTGTCCTCCAACGGCGATCCGATGGTGTTCATTCCGCTCAGGGATGCGCAGGAGGCGCAGTTCCTCAAGGACAACGACGCCATACGCCAGCAGCGGCGCCGCACGGCGGAGAATCCTGCCTTCAATCGCGCCGGCGTACCCGGCCTGCTGGATGCGGTGATCGCGTCGCAGAGCGTGAATCCGTATGTCAACGCCGTCCTGGTGCAATTGGCCCCTGGCCATGCGCCGGAAGAGGTAGCCGCCGCGATCCGTCGCTGGAAGCGCCTGCAGGTCTACGACCGCGCGCAGATGGAGGAAATTCTCGTCGGCAAGCTGATCGCCACCTCGGCCAAGCAGATCGGCATGTTCCTCGTGATCCTGGCCATTGTCAGTGCCGCGATCGTCGCTTTCATCATCTACACGCTCACGCTCGGCAAGATCCGCGAGATCGCGGTCCTCAAGCTGATCGGAACCCGCAACCGGACCATTGCCGGCCTCATCCTGCAGCAGGCCGTCGCGCTCGGCTTGATCGGCTTCGTCGTCGGCAAGATCACCGCCACGCTCTGGGCGCCCGTCTTTCCCAAACATGTGCTGCTGGAGCCGGGCGACTCGGCGGCCGGCTTCGTCATCGTAGTGGCGATCTGCATCCTGGCCAGCGTGGTCGCCATCCATGCGGCGCTCAAGGTCGATCCGGCCGAAGCGATCGGAGGCTGAAATGAGCGGCAAGGGCATTCGCATCGAAGGATTGAAGAAGCGCTACGGCAGCGGCGACACCGCGGTCGATGCGCTCAAGGCGGTCGACCTGCATGTCGAACCCGGCGAGGTGGTCGGCCTGATCGGCCCTTCCGGCTCGGGCAAGTCGACGCTCCTCAAGTGCCTCGGCGCGGTGATCGAGCCGACCGGCGGCCGCATGACCCTCGGCGACGAGGTGATCTACGAGGACGGCTGGAAGGTGCGCGATTTGCGCGCCCTGCGCCGCGACCGGATCGGTTTCGTGTTTCAGGCGCCGTATCTGATCCCTTTTCTCGACGTCACCGACAATGTCGCGCTGTTGCCGATGCTGGCCGGCATGCCGAACGCGCAGGCCCGGCAGCAGGCGCGCGAGTTGCTAGATGCGCTGGATGTCGCCCACCGCGCGCAGGCGATGCCCTCGCAGCTCTCGGGCGGCGAGCAGCAACGCGTGGCGATCGCGCGCGGCCTGGTCAACCGGCCTCCCGTGATCCTCGCCGACGAGCCCACCGCACCGCTCGACAGCGAGCGCGCGATGGCTGTCATTGGCATCCTGAACGACATGGCGCGCAAGTTCGAAACGGCAGTCATCGTGGTCACGCACGACGAAAAGATCATTCCGACCTTCCAGCGCATCTATCACATTCGCGATGGCGTGACCTACGAAGAGGCAGGCGAGGGTCGTTCCCTCGCGCCGCTCCCGGAGCGACGCAACGAAGGAGCCATTTCATGAAATACCTTGATGCGCGCATGTGCGCCTTTGCGTTCGCGGGATTGCTCGCCGGTTGTGCGGCCGGTCCGGATTTCGTGCGCCCCGGCGCGCCCGTGACCGGCGCCGATCCTGGCGCGACGTTTCCGGCGCACACGGTATCGTCGCCTGTCGCGCACGGCGGTCCGCAGCGTCTTGTGCGCACCACGGCTGCGGACGCGCAGTGGTGGCGCGCCTTCGGCTCCGGCAAATTGACGGCGTTGATCGACGCCGCGTTGAACGACAGCCCGACGCTTGCCGCCGCGCAGGCCAGGTTGCGCCAGGCCGAGGAAACGCAGATGGCGCGGACTGGTGCCACGGTGTACCCGCAGGTAGAGGCCAGCCTGAACGCGCAACGACAGCAGTCGAGCCCCGCGGCCCAGGGGCTTCCGGGCAATACCCGCACGTTCGACCTGTACGGAGGATCGGTCGGCGTTCGTTACAACTTCGACCTTGCCGGCGGAAACAGGCGCGCGCTGGAAGCATTGGCCGCCCAGGTCGATTACCAGCGTTTCCAGCTGGAGGGGGCGCAGCGCACGCTCGCAGCGAACATCGTGGCCACCGCGATCGCGCAGGCGCGCTTCGCCGCCCAACTTCAGGCCAGCGAAGCGATTCTTGGCGGCCAGGAGGAACAATTGGCCGTCGCGCTGGAGCGCGTGCGGCTCGGAGAAGCCGCGCCCGACGATGCACTCGCACTGCGCGCGCAGCTCGAACAGACCCGGGCCGGCATCCCTTCCCTGCGCAGCCAATACCAGCAGGCCGGGCACTTGCTGGCGGTACTGGCCGGGCAGGCGCCGAGCGATAGCAGCCTGCCGTCGTTCACGCTGGAGGATTTCGTCTTGCCCGCGGAACTGCCGCTCGTGGTGCCATCCGAACTGGTGCGTCGCCGGCCGGACATCCGCGCATCGGAGGCGCTGATGCATGCAGCCAATGCGGAGTATGGCGTCGCGGTAGCGAAGCTGTATCCCCAACTCGGGCTCAGCGCCAGCCTTGGTTCGCAGGCACTGAGTCCGGGTAATCTGTTTGGCAGCGGCTCCCTCGTCTGGGGCCTTGTCGGTCAGCTCACCCAGCCCCTGTTCAATCCTGGCCTGCCGGCTGAAAAACGGGCGGCGCTCGCTGCCTTTGATGCCGCGGCTGCGAATTACCGGGGCGTTGTTCTTGAATCGCTGCGGAAGGTGGCCGATGTCCTGCGCTCCGTCGAGAACGATGCCCAGGCGCTGGCGGCGCAGGCTGCGGCCAGCCAGGCGGCGAAGGAATCGCTCGCTTCGATGCAACGCAGGCACCGCCTCGGCGCGGCAAGCTATCTCCAACTCCTCATCGCGCAGCAGCAGGCGCAACAGGCGGAGCTTGGGCTGATTGCGGCGCAGGCGCAGCGCCTGTCCGATTCCGTGGCGCTTTTCGATGCGATGGGCGGCCTTCCTGATGAAACCGCCATGACTCGGCCGCGCGATTCGTCGGAGTCAGCATGCCGCGACCATTCTATTTTGAGCGAGGTCGAGCACGACGGTCCCGTGCAGGAAGTCACCTGCCGCCGTCTCCAAACGGCACGCCGATAATGGCCTTCAACAGCCAGCGGTCCGATGCGGGAGTCAGGCCCCGGCCCACGCCGACATTGAGGTCCCAGCCATGGATCGATGTGTCGATCACGCCGAACAGCGTCTGGCTCTGCCGATTCAGATGTCCCATGTGGCGCAGTTCGCCAAACTCGTTATAGCTTTCCGCGCCGATGTCATAACCATGGCGCGTCTTGTAAGCGATCTTGCTATCGAAATGGAAGATGGTCGGGCTGGGAGCCGGGCCGGACACCTTCCAGTCGATATTGGGATTGACGGCAAATGTCCAGCGCTCCGCGCGATAGCCGAAGATACCCTTCAATTCGGCGTTCCATGGATTTTCGTCGAGGCGGTGCGAGACGCGCCCCACCTCCAGGTTTGCGCCCCAGAAATAGGCCTGGCCATCCGTCCTGGGCGCAATAAACTTCAGGCGCAGCTTCTGACCGTCCACCGCGGTGTTTCCGCGGCCGTCGCGGGAAGTGAGGATGTAGGCTCCCAGTTCGAGGTTGGGCGTGAGGCCGTAGGAGAATTCCGGCGTCAGCCGAAATACATGCGCCGGCGGCTGCGCACCGGGATAGTCGGAAACACTGCTGCCGGAGATGACGTAGTTGGCATGCACGTCCAGACCGAATTCACCCGGCGCACCCATCTCATCCATGTACACCTGGATTTCTTCGGGCGCAGCGACGGCGTTTGCACCGGCGGCAAGCGCAAGCACCCCGACGACGCGGCGCAGCACCCTCACGGCAGGATTTTCCCTCATCGTTCCCATTCTTTCCCTTCGCCTTGGCAATCCATTCCGGCCTGGCCGTGCGTCACCATCAATGCCGACAGGCTCAGCTTGACGATCAGCTCGCGCAATCGCGCAGATTCGCGTCGAGATTGGACAATGGCTCGTCAAGCAGGATTACCGGCGGGTTGTACACCAGGGCGCGGGCAATGGCCACCCGCTGCTGCTGGCCGCACGAGAGCTGGTGCGGAAAGCGTTGTGCGAGGTGGCCCAACCCAAGTTGCGGCAATACCTTGTTGACGCGCCCGGCAATGTCGCGGCCGTTCATCTCGCGCAGTTTCTAAGCGATATTGTCGAACACCATCTTGTGCGGCCACAACGCATACGATTGGAACACCAGTCCGAGATTGCGTTCCTCGGCCGACCGTGGCGTGCAATTGAATTGATCGTGCCGCTCGATGCCGAAACGCAGGGCGATGGCCGAATGGCAGACCATGGCGATGGCGCCGCCGACGACGCCGATCGGGACGGTGTTGATGATGGCGCGGTCTTCCGCAATGGCGGACATGAATCTCGGACACGCGACCAACCGGACCAGGTGATGAATCCAACGATTCCCTCTATGTAAGTTTGACCTGGCCCGTCCAGGTTCAGACCGTCCGTGTATCAATCCCGGAACTCCCATGAGCGATCTCAAGGCGACCTCCACTTTGTCATTGCGTCGCTCCCGGCGCAACGGTACTTTTTCACGTGTGGAAGCGCATGACACGCCCCGCCGTCACGACGATGCGCTCTCCTTGCCGTTCTTTTTCGCCAGTCGTGCCATACGTAAAGGAGATGAACGATGTCATGGATCAGCGGTAATTGCCAGGGTGACCGGCGATATGAGTGCACCTATGCGGATTTCAGGGAATTTGACGTTCAATGGTGTCGCGACAGCGACACGCCCTGCCTGTCGATCGACGACGGCGGAGGCCTGATTCGTGCCGTGGACCACCAGGCGTCAAGTGGAGGTGGATGGTGAGTCCCACGAACCTGACGAGCCGCCATGACGGGCGGAAGGCGTTGTCGGTCGACTCGCCCGCACTGCGCAAAATCATCGATGGCTTGTCCAGCCGCCCGCTTGTCAACGACTTCGACGCCTCCGAGCTTGCGGCGATTTTTGAGGCACTCCCGGAACTCAAATTTCCGGTGACGTCGGCAGGACACCTGCTTGACCAGCTCGCCGGGCACCGCCTGGTGGTGCACCGGATCGAACTCGATCCTGCCCGGATGGCGAAGTACGTACCGGCGCACTACTTCCCCATCTGGTCGTACGATAACCTGATCGAGAAGATGGCAGAGCTGGTGCGCGCCAACCGGCCTGTCGTCGATACCGAGGCTGAAGTCAAGGCGTTGCGCCGGCAGATTCCTGCGCTGAAGTATCCGATCAAATCGGCGAATGATCTGATCCAGGCGCTTGGCACCACCCGCACCTATCGCTTCCTTGGCGGCGCCGTGGATGTGAAACAGGCGGTCAGCCATATTCCCGACAAGCTGTTCCCGATTGATTCGGATAAGGACCTGGACCTCAAGCTCGCCTACCTCATCAACCGTAGGCCGCTGATCGTCGGTCACAGGCAAGGCGGCGGAACCGGGACGCCATGAGCGACTGGCCGCTGAGCTTGCTGCTCGACGAGATCTGGCTACGAAGTCGCCGTCTGGCTGTACACGGCCTCGAAAGGTCGGGCTTCTGGCCGGGCGGGGACGAGCACTGGGCGAGCGTCGGCGAATGCATCGCACTCGGCCAGGGCGTCGACCGCCGATGTCTGCAACAGAATCTGTCTGCGGCGGAATACGCTTACCTGCACAGTCCAGAGGCGTTTGGATCGTCGCGCTACGGTTCGCGGCGACGCTGGCCGCTTGTCCTGGCATTCGGGCATCAGGTCACGCGACTCTTTTCTGCATGTCACGGCGCTGCGAGACGCGACAGCGATGATGACGTTGCGGACGTCGGTGCCTGCTTCAACCTCGGTATTTCGCTGATCGATCTTGTCCTGGATGAGCGCGCGTTCAGGCCTGCCGCAGAAACCGTGATCGGCATGCTTGCCGATTACGACGTGAAGAATCTGCTTCTGCCGGCGCATTGGCATGCCTTTGACGATCAGCTGGTCCGCGTGCCCCTGGGCGATGCGCGCATCGTGCTTCGGATCGTGAGCACGGTCTACAAAGGCATGGCGCAACTTGGTCTTTCGACCGACGAAAGGGAGGAGCTCGGAGCGCTGCTGGAGGATGCGTTCAGGGCAGAAATTGCATCGGCACGTCTCGGCATGCGATCCCAGGAACAACATGCAAAATCCATTCTTCCGTTCCAGGTAATGGCCTGCATCGCGCGCGCCAATGTGCGGCAACCTGAATCCACGGCGGCGCTGTATCGCGAGATGGCGGTTCATCTGGGTACCTCCATTGCCCTGCTGGATGACCTCAGCGATCTCGTCGATGACCTGCGTTCCAGCGCTGTCAACAGCATCGTCGCAAGGCCGCATACCCCGCAGTCTGACGGTACGGATGATGCTGAATCCGGCGGCGCACAAACCATCGATGACAGTATCGTGTCGGCCATCGCCCTCAGCCTTCTTGAAGAATCCGGGATCGAGCGTGCGGTCGAAAATCTGCTCGGCCACCTGCGCGAAACGGAGTTGCTGGCGCTCTCCCTCGCCGGGCCCGACGGCGCAGGCACAGTCGCGAGACAGCTCGCATCGACCCGCACCTTCATCCGCAATTGGCTTGAGTGACCATGATGCGTGCACATTCGCTGCGATCCGATCCCGCAGTTGATCGCGCCGTCGAATTTCTTTTGGAGATGCAGCGCTCCGACGGACTCTGGTATGACTTTTATACGCTGGCGGGCCAGAGCAACGACTGGGTCAGCGGCGTCGTGGCCTGTGCACTGGCTGGTCGTGCGACGCGCGCGTCCACCGCTGCTGCCGACCGCGCGGCCATGGCGCTCGTCAAGCGGCAACGCGCCAATGGCGGCTGGTCCTACAACCAGAAGGTGCCGACGGACTGCGACTCAACGGCATGGGTGATGCGGGCGCTTCTGCGGTGTCGATCATCGAAACCGTCCGCGCTTATCCGTGCCACCCGCTATATCCTCCGGCATCAGGATGCAGAAGGCGGCGGCTTCTCTACCTACGCGCCTTCCGATCGCATCGAGCGCTTCATCGGCGTGCAGCCGGATCAGCTGCAGGGCTGGCTCTGCCCGCATCTCGGCGTTACCTGCACCAGCGTCCAGGCGCTGCTCGAAGCGGGTGGCGATCATCGCGCGCCGCGCATCGCAAGTGCGCTTCGTCATATCGAAGCCCAGCGGGAGCGAGGCGGATTGTGGACGTGTTACTGGTGGCGCGGGCATGGCTATGCCACTTATCACGCATTGCGTACGCTCGGGATTGGCAATGCGCTTGATCCGGCCAAACGTGCCGAGGTGGCGAAGGCGATTGTCGAACGCCAGGAGATGGATGGAACCTGGCGCATCGAAGGCAGGGATTCGGTGTTTGAAACGGCGATGATGTTAAATGCTGCGGAACTGATCGCGCACATGGAACCGGCCCTGACGGTACCGATGCAAAAGGCGCGATCGGCCTTGCTGGCGCTTCAGAAGCAGGACGGCAGCTTCGAGCCGGCACCGATCCTGCGCATTCCGCCGCCGAGCGTGCCGGATCCGAACCTTGTCGCCGACTGGCGAACTGACCAGGAAGGAACTGGCGTCATGGTGAGTGACTCGGAACGTGTATTCACGACGGCGTGCGTCGTCAACGCGTTAGCACGAGAAGGGCTGTAATGGATCCGACGAGACGGATTGAGTGCGGACTTGAACTGCTGATGCAGAACGTGCTCGGCCCTGAAGGCAAGCGTCCCGATCGACTTGCCGAAGCCATGCGCCATGCAGTATTCCCCGGAGGAGCAAGGATTCGTCCGCGTCTCTGCATTGCCGTTGCAGCGAGCTGCAACGAAGACTTGCCGCAGCTCACTGACATGGCGGCGGCCGCCGTTGAAATGCTGCATTGTGCGTCGCTGGTTCATGACGACTTGCCCTGCTTCGACAATGCAGCCACCCGACGCGGCAAACCCTCGACCCATCGTGCCTATGGCGAACCGCTTGCGGTGCTGGCCGGGGATGCCCTCATCGTCCTCGCGTTTCAGGCACTGGCCTGGGGCGCACCGGGCGCGCCGGAACGCCTCATCGAACTGACGTCGATTCTCTGCCGCGCCGCGGGGATGCCCTCCGGCATGGTGGCAGGACAGGGGCACGAATGTGAAAGCGGCACGTCATGGATTGGCTGCCATGCAGAGAAAACAGGCTCGCTGTTTGCGGCGGCGACCATGGCTGGAGCCGCTGCATCCGGCGCCGCCGCCTTGCCATGGCGTGGCCTCGGCTATCTTCTTGGACGGGCGTACCAGATTGCGGACGACATTCGCGACGTCTACGGCAGCGCACAGGGCCTCGGCAAGCCTATCGGGCAGGACCATGCGAGAGATCGTCCGAATGCGGTGCATGCACTCGGGTTCGCCGGCGCGGTCGGTACGATGCACAGTCTTTTCGATGAAGCCATGGAGGCGGTGCCGGATTGTACGGGCGCCGGGAAATTGCAGGACTTCATCGCAGGCGAAGCAAAGCGCTTCATGTCGCCGGGCAAGGGTGCACCGCGAAACGATGCGAGCAACGTAATGGCGCGGTGAGACGTCGTGAGTTTGTGAGTTGTCGTACCCCGCGATGCATCCTTCCCACGGTCGCGGATGGATGCATGCGCCTCTTCCACTTGATTGGTGCCCAAATCGAGCTACCAGCCTGCATCGAGCGATGCCAGGCCGATGGTTTCTGGAATCATCAGCAGCGAGCCTCAGCATGGTTCCCGTACGGCTCACTGCTCATGTCCATTTGGATGGCGCGGGCGGTCTGACATTCCCAGCGATGCCTCCCCTCTTTCAAGGGGAGAAACATTCTTCAGGCACGACCTAGTCTTCCACCTGCTCCGTCACATGCTTCGCATGCATGCCCAGCTTCTCCAGCAGGGCACGGTCCGCATCCGCATCCGGATTGCCGGTGGTGAGCAGCTTGTCGCCGTAGAAAATCGAATTCGCCCCGGCCAGGAAGCACAAGGCCTGCACCGCCTCGCCCATCTCGCGCCGCCCGGCCGACATGCGCACGCGTGCCTTCGGCATGGTGATGCGCGCCACCGCCACCGTGCGCACGAATTCCAGCGGATCGATCGGCTCGGTGCCGTGCAGCGGCGTGCCTTCCACCTGCACCAGGTTGTTGATCGGCACCGATTCCGGATACGGATCGAGGTTCGCCAGTTGCGCGATCAGCCCGGCGCGCTGGCGGCGCGATTCGCCCATGCCGACGATGCCGCCGCAGCACACCTTGATGCCGGCCTGGCGCACCTTCTCCAGCGTGTCGAGGCGGTTCTCGTAGTCGCGCGTGTGGATGATGTTGTTGTAGAACTCGGGCGCGGTGTCGAGGTTGTGGTTGTAGTAATCCAGCCCGGCGTCCTTCAGGCGTTCGGCCTGTCCGTCTTCCAGCATGCCCAGCGTGGCGCAGGCTTCCATGCCGAGCGCCTTGACGCCGCGCACCATCGCTTCGACGTGCTCCAGGTCGCGCTCCTTGGGGCTGCGCCAGGCCGCGCCCATGCAGAAGCGGGTGGCGCCGTGTTCCTTCGCCTTGCGCGCGGCGGCCAGCACGGTTTCCAGTTCGAGCATCTTCTGCGCCTGCACGCCGGTGTCGTAGCGCGCCGCTTGCGGGCAATAGCCGCAATCCTCGGGACAGCCGCCGGTCTTGATGGAGAGCAGCGTGGCCAGTTCGATTTCCTGCGGATCGAAGTGCTCGCGGTGCAACTGCTGCGCGCGGTACAGCAGGTCGTTGAACGGCAGGTTGAACAGTTCCAGCACCTGGTCGACCGGCCAGCGCTGCGCGGCCATGGCACGGCGCGCGGCGGGGGTCGCCATTTCGTGGAACGTAATGGTGTGCGACATGAATCACTTCCTATGCTTTGATTTGAATGTATGAGACAGGGCGAGCAGGTTGAAATGCAGCCTGCCCAGCCCGGATTCCGGTACGGCTATGCGTGCGGCTTGCTGCAGCAATGGCCGTCGTGAATTGCCAGCCGCGTTGCCGGAGTGCCGCCGTTGACGGCGGCGTCGTAGGCTTCCCACATCTGCTCGGGCGACGACACCGTGACGTTCAGGTTTCTCAGCATGCCGTCGTGCACACCGTAAATGCAGCCGTGAATCGTCAAGTCCTTGCCGGTGCGCCATGCGGCCTGCACTACAGAGGTGCGGCATACATTGACCACCTGCTCGATGACATTCAGTTCGCACAGGCGCGCATGCACCTGGTCTCTTGCCGCAAGTTGCTCCAGTTGTGCTGCATGGCGGAGTCGCACGTCGCCGATGTAGCGCAACCAGTTATCGCCCAGCGGAAGATGCACGTCGTTCAATATCGCGCCGATCCCGCCACATCCGTAATGTCCGACCACCATGATGTCCTCGACACCGAGGACGGCAACCGCAAACTCGATCACCGAGAGGCAGTTGAGGTCGGAGTGCACGACGAGGTTGGCGACATTCCGATGCACGAAGACTTCACCCGGGTCCAGCCCGATGATTTCGTTCGCGGGCACACGGCTGTCCGCGCAGCCGATCCACAAGTACTTTGGCGACTGCTGGTTCGACAGGCGCGAGAAAAAATCAGGGTCGTCGGCAGTGCGCTTGGCCGCCCAGAGTTGATTATTTGAAAATAGTGTATCCAGTTTGCCCATCAATACTCCATGTTCTAACTCGAAAATCAGGCACAAGCCTAGCACAAGCGGATGCGCCGTAA
>JAKACN010000163.1 GCA_021821365.1 Pseudomonadota bacterium
CGCATGGCGCACGTTACCGCAGGTTTGATTATCCAAACTTCAAACAAAAAGCCGCTGCGGAGTTCGCAGCGGCTTTGTTCTTTTTGCAGGTAGCGCTTCTTTATCCTGCCATCCCGAGCAGCATCTCGTTCAGGCGCTTCACGAATCCCGCCGGGTCGGCCAGCGTGCCGCCTTCAGCCAGCATGGCCTGGTCGAACATGATGTGCGACCAGTCGTCGAACTTCGCTTCCTCGTACTTCAGGCGCTGCACCAGCGGGTGGTCCGGGTTGATTTCGAGGATGGGCTTGGACTCCGGCGCGTTCTGGCCGGCCGCCTTGAGCATGCGCACCAGGTTGCCGGACAGTTCGTGTTCTTCCGCCACCAGGCAGGCCGGCGAGTCGGTCAGGCGGAAGGTGATGCGAACATCCTTGGCCTTGTCGGCCAGCGTGTTCTTCATCTTCTCGACGAGATCCTTGTACTGGTTTTCGGTTTCCTCGTGCTGCTTCTTCTCGGCTTCGTCTTCCAGCTTGCCGAGATCGAGATCGCCCTTGGCCACCGACACCAGTTCCTTGCCGTCGACATCGTGCAGGAAGGAGAGCATCCACTCGTCGACGCGATCGGTCATCAGCAGCACCTCGACGCCCTTCTTGCGGAAGATCTCGAGATGCGGGCTGTTCTTCGCCGCTGCGTAGGATTCGGCGGTGATGTAGTAGATCTTGTCCTGGCCTTCCTTCATGCGGCCGATATAGTCGGCGAAGGAAATGTTCTGCGCGTCGTTGTCATTGTGCGTGGAGGCAAAGCGCAGCAGCTTGGCGATGCGTTCCTTGTTCGCATGGTCCTCGCCGATGCCTTCCTTGAGCACCTGGCCGAATTCCTTCCAGAAGGTCGCGTACTTGTCCCTTGCGTCCTGGTCCTCGCTGTTGGCCATTTCTTCCAGCAGGCCGAGGATGCGCTTGGTGGAGCCTTCCCGGATGACGCGGATGTCGCGCGACTCCTGCAGGATCTCGCGCGAGACGTTCAGCGACAGGTCGGCCGAGTCGATCACGCCCTTGACGAAGCGCAGGTAGACCGGCATCAGCTGCTCCGCGTCGTCCATGATGAAGACGCGCTTCACATACAGCTTGATGCCGCCGCGCTTGTTGCGGTCCCACAAATCGAAGGGGGCGCGTTTCGGGATATAGAGCAGCTGGGTGTATTCGCTGCGGCCCTCGACGCGGTTGTGCGTGAAGGCGAGCGGGCCTTCGAAGTCATGCGAGACGTGCTTGTAGAACTCTTCGTACTGTTCCGGCGTGATATCGGACTTGCTGCGCGACCACAGGGCGCTGGCCTGGTTGACGGTTTCGAGCTCGTCCTTGAGGACGGTTTCCTTCTTTTCCTCGTCCCATTCTTCCTTTTGCATCAGGATGGGCAGGGAGATGTGGTCGGAATACTTGCGAATGATGGACTTGATCTTCCAGCTCGAAAGCAGCTCGTCTTCGCCTTCGCGCAGGTGCAGGGTGATGTCGGTGCCGCGCGAGGGTTTGTCGATCATTTCCACTGAAAAGTCGCCTTCGCCTGCCGATTCCCAGCGCACGCCTTGCGCGGAGGTCAGCCCGGCGCGGCGGGTGTCCACGGTGATCCGGTCGGCCACGATGAAGGCGGAATAGAAGCCGACGCCGAACTGGCCGATCAGGGCGGCATCCTTCTGCTGGTCGCCGGAGAGCCTGGAGAAGAATTCCTTGGTGCCGGACTTGGCGATGGTGCCGAGATGCTCGATGGTTTCCTCGCGGCTCATGCCGATGCCGTTGTCGGAAATGGTGATGGTGCGCGCCGCCTGGTCGAACGTGACCTTGATCTTCAGTTCAGGGTCGCTCTCGAACAGGCTGGCGTTGTTCATTGCCTCGAAGCGCAGCTTGTCCGCGGCGTCGGAGGCGTTGGAGATGAGCTCGCGGAGGAAGATTTCCTTGTTGGAGTACAAGGAGTGGATCATCAGGTGCAGTAGTTGCTTGACTTCTGCCTGGAATCCCAGGGTTTGCTTTTCGGTGACAGCCATTTTTCCCTCAAAAGTCGATGGACGATAATTTTTTACCAATTATTGGGACGGGTTGAAATATTTCAAGACCCCGCGGGAAGACAATTCGATACAAATCGGCGGCCGGATGACAATCGCCGGATACAAAAAGACGAGAACATGGGGAAAGTTTCGACAATCGCGCCGTGGCTTCGTGCCTGCCCCGATGCCAGGTCTCGACAGGCATGTTCGTCGCCCCGGGTCGGAGCAAGGCGCATAATGGCGCTCGTTCGCGGTACTTGAGGGAAATTAATGGATTCACAGGCAGAACATCGACAAGTCCGCCCGTCGGCGAAAGGCGGCAGGCGGAAATCCATCCTTGGCATCGTCCTCGCGTTGCTGTTGCTGGCCGGGCTGGGCTGGCTGGCATGGCACCTCACGCATCAGGCGACCCAGGGCGGCCCGGGTTCCGGCGGGCGCCGCGCACCGCCGCCGACCACGGTAGGCGTGGCGACGGCCGCGCAGGCCGACCTGCCGGTGACGGTGGAGGCGCTGGGCACGGTGACCGCCGCCGCGACCGCCGCCGTGCGCCCGCAGGTGTCGGGCGTACTGAAGCAGGTGAATTTCCATGAAGGTCAGGTGGTCAAGGCCGGCCAGGTGCTTGCCGAAATCGATCCGCGCCAGTTCGAAATGACGCTGATGCAGGCAAACGGGCAGCGCCAGCGCGACGAAGCGCAACTGGAGAACGCGAAGCTGGTGCTGGAGCGCTATCGCACGCTGCTGGCGCAGGATTCGATCGCCCGCCAGGACGTCGAGACCCAGGCCGCGCTGGTCAAGCAGCTGGAAGGCACGGTCGTCGCCGACCGCGCCTCGGAAGGGACCGCACGCCTGAACCTCGGTTATACCAGGGTCACGGCACCGATCGGCGGGCGCGTCGGCCTGCGCGTGGTGGACATCGGCAACGTGGTCGGCCCGAACGACGCCAACGGCATCGTCGTCATTACGCAGACCGAGCCCATCGACGTGCAGTTCGCGGTGCCGCAGGATCGCCTCGGCGAATTGCGCGCGCGGATCAACGAGGGCGCGAAAATGCCGGTCACCGCGCTCGATCGCACCCGCAGCACTGTGCTCGAAACAGGCACCTTCCTCGCCATGGACAACCAGGTCGACGTGCAAACCGGCACCGTGAAGGCCAAGGCGCGCTTCGCCAACAGCAGCCACGGCCTGTTCCCCAGCCAGTTCGTCAATGTGCGCCTGCTGGTGCGTCAGGTCGAAGGCGCGATCATGGTGCCGGTCAACGCCTTGCGCCACGGCAGCAATGGCGATTATGTCTACGTCCTCGATCCCGCCGAGCGGACTGTCAAGCTGCGGCCGGTAAGCCGCGGCGCCATGGCCGGCGACAAGGTGCAGATCGTCTCGGGATTGACGCCGGGCGAGCAGGTCATTACCGAAGGTGCAGACCGTCTCAAGGACGGCGCGCATGTGAACCTGCCGGGAGACCGGCCGGCAGCAGGTCCGCGTGACGGGCTGGCAGGTCGGGGCGGAAGAAAGCGCCAGGGCGGCGGGGCAGACGGCGCGACTGCGCAAGGTGCCGGCGAGCGTCGCGGCCCACCCGGCGCGGCAGCGCAATGAGCGGCAAGCCGGACGCCATCCCGAACCGATTGACAGCATGAGTCCCTCCCGTCCCTTCATCCTCCGGCCGGTCGCCACGTCATTGTTGATGCTGGCCATCGTGCTGGCCGGCCTCATCGGCTACCGCTTCCTGCCGTTGTCGGCGCTGCCGCAGGTGGATTTTCCGACCATCCAGGTGCAGACGCTGTATCCGGGCGGCAGTCCGGAGGTCATGAGCCGCAGCGTGACCGCGCCGCTGGAACGCCAGTTCGGCCAGATGGCCGGCCTGCAGCGCATGAGCTCCACCAGCGCTGCGGGCGTTTCCATCATCACCCTGCAGTTCAGCCTCGGCCAGACGCTGGACGTGGCCGAGCAGGAAGTGCAGGCCGCGATCAATGCCTCCGGCTCGCTGCTGCCGGCCGACCTGCCGGCGCCGCCGGTCTATGCCAAGGTCAATCCCGCCGACGCGCCGGTGCTGACGCTCGCGATCACCTCCGACACGCTGCCGTTGACCGAAGTGCAGAACATCGTGAACACCCGGCTCGCGCTCAAGATCAGCCAGGTGTCCGGTGTCGGCCTCGTCACGCTGTCCGGCGGGCAGCGGCCCGCGGTGCGCATCCAGGCCGATACGCAACTGCTGGCTTCGTACGGATTGGGCCTCGACAACTTGCGGACGGCGATCGCGGCGGCCAATGCCAATAGCGCGAAAGGCAGCCTGGACGGGCCGACGCGCGCTTTCTCCATCAATGCCAACGACCAGTTGCTGACCGTCGACGATTACAAGAACCTGATCGTCGCCTACCGCAACGGCGCTCCGGTGCGGCTGTCGAACGTTGCGCAGGTGGTCGACAGCGCGGAAAACGTCCGCCTTGCCGCCTGGTCCGGCATGAAGCCGGCCATCATCCTGAACGTGCAGCGCCAGCCCGGCGCCAACGTGATCGCCACCGTGGACGCGATCAAGGCGCGCCTGCCCAAGTTGCGGGCCGCATTGCCGGCAGCCCTGCGCGTCGACGTGCTGAGCGACCGCACCAACGGCATCCGTGCGTCGGTCGAGCACGTGGAGATCGAGCTGATCCTCGCGGTGGCACTGGTGGTGCTGGTGATCTTTGCCTTCCTGCATGACCTGCGTGCAACCGTGATTGCCAGCCTGGCGGTACCGATTTCGCTGATTGGCACCTTCGGCGCGATGTATCTGCTCGGTTACAGTCTGAACAATCTCAGCCTGATGGCGCTGACCATCGCGACCGGTTTCGTCGTGGACGATGCCATCGTGATGATCGAGAACATCGCGCGCTACGTCGAGCGCGGCGATCCGCCGATGCAGGCGGCGCTCAAGGGCGCGACGCAGATCGGCTTCACCATCATTTCGCTGACGGTATCGCTGATCGCGGTGCTGATCCCGTTGCTCTTCATGGGAGACGTGGTCGGACGGCTGTTCCGCGAATTCGCGGTGACGCTGGCGATCACGATCCTGATCTCGGCCGTGGTGTCTCTGACCCTGGTGCCGATGATGTCGGCGCGCTGGCATTCCGGGCCGGAAAGCGGCCGGCATGGCATCGGCGCGCGCATGCAGGCGATGTTCGAACGCATCATCCGTCGTTACGACAGGGCATTGCAATGGGTGCTGGAGCACCAGCCGCTGACCTTGCTGGCGGCGCTGGCCACGCTGGCGGTCACCGTGCTGCTGTACGTGGCAATCCCGAAGGGACTGTTTCCCGTGCAGGACACTGGGCAATTGCAGGCGCGCGTCGAGGCGGCCGAGAGCGTGTCCTTCGCGCGCATGTCCGAATTGCAGCAGCAGGCGGCGAAGGCAATTCTTGATGATCCCGACGTCGCCACGCTCAGTTCGCTGGTCGGCGTCGATGCCGCCGGCAACACGATGCTGCACACCGGCAGCATGTTGATCAACCTCAAACGCGGCCGCAGCGACGCGCAGCAGGAGACGATGGAACGCCTGCGCGAGCGCGTCAGCCGCATCCCCGGCCTCCGGCTCTACCTGCAGCCGACGCAGGACCTGACGATCGACGCCGAGACCGGGCCGACGCAGTTCCGCGTGTCGATGGAAGGCGCCGACAATGCCACCGTTGTGCAATGGACGAACCGGCTCGCGCAGCGCATGCGGCAAAGCGCCGAGTTGCGCAACGTCGTATCCGATGCCGGCGCGACCGGCACGGCGGCGAACATCAACATCGACCGCGACACTGCCTCGCGCCTCGCAATTTCCGCCTCGACCATTGACGATGCGCTCTACAGCGCCTTCGGGCAGCGCATCATTTCAACCATCTTCACGCAGACCGATCAGTATCGCGTCATTCTCGAGGCACGGCCCGATACGGCGACACCCGGCATGCTCGGCCAGTTGCCGGTGCGCACCGGTTCGGGAAAGACAACGCCGCTCAATGCCGTGGCCAGCATTGCCGAGCAGGCCGCGCCCCTGCAGATCACCCACGTTGCGCAATACCCGGCCACCACCATCGGCTTCGATACCGGCGCCGGAGCCTCGCTCGGGCAGTCGGTCGATGCCATCCGGCAGGCGGCAAAGGACATCCAGCTGCCGCCCTCGGTCAGCCTGACCTTCCTCGGCGCGGCGGGCGCCTACCAGGCTTCGCTGACCAACCAGCTCTGGCTGATCCTGGCGGCAGTGGTGTGCGTGTACATCGTGCTGGGCGTGCTGTATGAGAGCTATATCCACCCCCTCACCATCCTGTCGACGCTGCCGTCGGCCGGCGTGGGCGCATTGCTCGCACTCATCATCGCCGGGCATGACCTCGGCGTGATCGGCATCATCGGCATCATCCTGCTGATCGGCATCGTGAAGAAGAACGCGATCATGATGATTGACTTCGCCATCGATGCGGAGCGCAACGAGGGCAGGACGCCGCGCGAGGCGATCCACCAGGCGGCACTGCTGCGCTTCCGGCCGATCCTGATGACCACGCTGGCCGCGCTGTTCGCCGCCTTGCCGCTGATGTTCGGCTGGGGCGAGGGCGCGGAACTGCGCCGGCCGCTGGGCCTGTCGA
This sequence comes from Pseudomonadota bacterium, assembly GCA_021821365.1. GTDB lineage: Bacteria > Pseudomonadota > Gammaproteobacteria > Burkholderiales > Burkholderiaceae_D > Noviherbaspirillum. Next base: position 6,601 of record JAKACN010000163.1, read on the forward strand.
TCTTCGGCGGCCTGATCGTGAGCCAGATGCTGACCCTGTTCACCACGCCGGTGATCTATCTCGGCTTCGACCGCCTCGGCCGGCGCTGGTCTCGCCAAGCTTCGCACGACGCCGCCAGCGGAGGCGCGCAGTGAACCTGTCCGCGCCTTTCGTCCGCCGACCGGTCGCTACCGTGCTGCTGACCATCGGACTCGCGCTGGCTGGCATTGCCGCATTCTTCGTGCTGCCGGTCGCGCCCTTGCCACAGGTGGATTATCCGGCCATCTCGGTCAGCGCCCGTTTGCCCGGCGCCAGTCCGGAGACCATGGCGTCCAGCGTAGCTACGCCGCTGGAACGGCGGCTCGGCGTCATCGCCGGTGTCAATGAAATGACGTCCAACAGCGGCACCGGCTCGACGCGCATCAACCTGCAATTCGACCTCAGCCGCAAGATCGATTCCGCCGCGCGCGAAGTGCAGGCGGCGATCAATGCGGCGCGCGTCGACCTGCCGGCGACGCTGCGCAGCAATCCGACTTACCGTAAGATCAATCCGACTGACGCGCCGGTGCTGATCCTTGCGCTCACCTCGCAGACGCGCTCGGCCGGCCAGGTCTACGAAGAAGTCTCGAACCTCGTGCAGCAGAAGCTGGCGCAGGTGCCGGGCGTGGGCGACGTGGAACTCGGCGGCGGCTCGCTGCCGGCGGTAAGGGTCGAATTGCTGCCGTTCGCGCTCAGCCGCAACGGCATCAGCATGGAAGACGTGCGCGCCGCCATCCAGGCCAGCACGGCCAACCGGCCGAAAGGCGCGGTGGAAGGCGACGGACGCCGGCTGCAAATCTATTCGCAGGCGGTCGACGGCAGCCGCCGTCCGACGGCGACGGATTATCGCGGGCTGGTCGTGGCGTGGCGCAATGGTGCGCCGGTGCGCCTGTCGGATGTGGCTGAAGTGAACGACAGCGTCGAGGATACGCACACGCTCGGCCTGTTCAACGGCCAGCCGGCAGTCATCGTGCTGATCACGCGCCAGCCCGGCGCCAACGTGATCGAGACGGTGGACAATGTGCGTGCATTGCTGCCGACGCTGCAGGCCCAGCTGCCGGCCGACGTGCGGCTGCAGGTCGCGTCCGACCGCACGCATTCCATTCGTGCTTCGCTCAAGGAAATCGAAATCACGCTGCTGATCGCACTGGTGCTGGTGGTGCTGGTGGTGAGCGCGTTTCTGCGCAGCGCGCGCGCCACCGTCATTCCCGCAGTGGCAACGGTGGTGTCGCTGCTCGGCACCTTCGGCGTCATGTACCTGCTCGGTTTCAGTCTCAACAATCTGAGTCTGATGGCGCTCACCGTCGCGACCGGTTTCGTGGTCGATGATGCGATCGTGGTGCTGGAGAACACCGCGCGCCACATCGAAGGCGGCATGGACCGCTTCCGTGCGGCATTGCTCGGCGCACGCGAGGTCGGCTTCACCGTGCTTTCGATCAGCCTGTCGCTGGTCGCGGTGTTCATCCCGCTGCTGTTCATGGGCGGGCAGGTCGGACGCCTGTTCCGCGAATTTGCGGTAACGCTGTCGGCGGCGGTGCTGATCTCGATGGTGATATCGCTGACCACCACGCCGATGATGTGCGCGTGGCTGCTCAAGCCCGGCATCGAGGAACGGCCGCCGGGCAGGATCGCACGCTTTTTCGAACGCGGCTTTGGCGGCCTGCTGCGCGGTTATGCGCACAGCCTGGAATGGGCGCTGTATCACCGCTGGCTGATCATGCTCATTCTGGCGGCAGTGGTCGGATTGAACGTCTATCTCTTCATCGCCGCGCCGAAGGGATTCTTCCCGCAGCAGGACACCGGCCAGCTCAACGGTGGCTTGCGCGCGGACCAGAGCATTTCCTTTCAGGCGATGCAGGGCAAGTTGCGCCAGCTGGTCAACATCATCCGCAACGATCCGGCGGTCGACACCGTGGTCGGTTTTACCGGTGGCTTCCGGGCCGGCGGCGGATTCATGTTCGTCAACCTGAAGCCCGCGTCGGAACGCACGGAGAGCGGACAGGCGGTGATCGCCCGCCTGCGCCCGCAACTGGCGCGCGTCACCGGCGTCACGCTCTACCTGAACCCGGTGCAGGACGTGCGCATGGGCGGGCGGATGACGACATCCACCTACCAGTACACCCTGAAGAGCGACAACCGGGGCGACCTGCAGCGCTGGGCGACGCGGCTGGCCGACGCGATGAAACGCCAGCCCGCGCTGATCGATGTCGATACCGACCAGGAGGATACCGGCGTGGAGACCTTCGTCGACGTCGACCGGGAAAACGCGGCGCGGCTCGGCATCAATTCGCGCGATGTCGACAATGCCTTGTACAACGCCTACGGCCAGCGCCAGGTGGCGACCATCTATGATGAACTGAACCAGTACCACGTCATCATGGAGGTGGCGCCGGAATATGCGCGCGGCCCGCAGGCGCTGGGGGATATTTACGTTCCCGCCAAGGCCAACGGCTCTGCGGCGGCGAGCAGCGCGAGCGGCAGCACGACCAGTAGCACGACCGCGGTCATCAACCCGAGCCTGCGCGACCAGTCGAGCGGACAGGCGATCAGCACCGCGCCATCGACGATGGTGCCGCTGTCGGCATTCGCCCGCTTTTCCGAACGCGCCACGCCGGGCGCGATCAGCCATCAGGATGCCGAGCTCGCCACGACCGTTTCATTCAATCTTGCCGACGGTTACAAGCTTGGCGATGCACAGGTGGCGATTGCGCAGGCGGAAGCCGAAATCGGCATGCCGAACAACGTGCGCGGCAGCTTCCAGGGCACCGCACGCAGTTTCCAGGAGTCGCAGTCGCAGCAGCCGATGCTGATCGTCGCGGCGCTGGTCGTGATCTACATCGTGCTCGGCATCCTGTACGAAAGCCTGGTGCATCCGGTCACCGTGCTGTCCACGCTGCCGTCCGCAGGCGTCGGCGCGGTGCTGGCGCTGCTGCTGTTCAACATGGAGTTTTCCATCATTGCGCTGATCGGCGTGTTCCTGCTGATCGGCATCGTGAAGAAGAACGCCATCCTGATGATCGATTTCGCGCTGGAAGCGGAACGCGCGCGCGGCATCTCCTCGCTGGAAGCGGTGCGCGAAGCCTGCCTGCTGCGCTTCCGGCCCATCCTGATGACCACGCTCGCCGCTGCGCTCGGCGCACTGCCGCTCGCGATCGGTTTCGGCGAAGGCGCCGAGCTGCGCCGGCCGCTTGGCGTGGCGATCATCGGCGGTCTGATCGCCAGCCAGGTGCTGACATTGCTGACCACGCCGGTGGTCTACCTGCTGCTCGACAAGCTGCGGCGACGCAAGCCCGACGAACGTCAACTCAGCCGTGCGGCCCATGAACCGTTGCCCGGCCCAGAAACGACATGAAGCGACCAACCATGCCATCTTCCTTTTCGCTCCCCCCCCGACGTTTGCTTCGCATCGGACTTCTGCCGCTTCTGCTTGGCGGTTGCGCGCTCAGCCCGGTGTATGAGCGCCCGGCGACACCTGCACCGGCGGCATTCAAGGAAGCGCAGGACTGGGTTGCAGCCATGCCGGCCGATGCGCTCGACCGTGGCAAGTGGTGGACCTTGTTCGACGACCAGCAGCTTAACGAGCTGGAGCCCGCTGTCGGGGTGTCGAACCAGAACGTCGCGGCTGCCACTGCGGCTTATGCCCAGGCGCGCGCATTGGTGGAGCAGCAGCGCGCCGCCTTGTTCCCGGTGGTGTCGCTCGACGCCGGCGCGTCCCGTTCGGGAGGCGGCACGTCGAGCACGCGGACGACGACCGGTCGCAGCGGCAACAGCGTGCAGCTGAGCATCGGCGCGACCTGGGAACCGGATGTCTGGGGCCGCCTGCGCGGCGCGGCGAACAGCGCCAGCGCGAGCGCGCAGGCCAGCGCTGCCGATCTAGCGTCCGCGACGCTGTCGGCGCAGGGCGAACTGGCGGTGAATTATTTTTCGTTGCGCCTGGCGGACGCGCAGGGCGTCCTGTTGCGTGACACGATTGCCGGCTACGAGCGGGCCTTGCAGATCGCGCGCAATCGCTATGCCGCGGGCGTCGCCACCAGGACCGACGTGTTGCAGGCGGAAACGCAGCTTGCCAACGCACGGGCCGATGAAGCCGGCGTGACGCGCCAGCGTGCGCAGTTTGAGCACGCGATCGCGGTGTTGATCGGCAAGGCGCCGGCTGACTTCACGCTCGCGCCTGCCGCGTGGTCGGTGGCCGTGCCGCAGGTGCCGACCGGCCTGCCGTCCACACTGCTGCAGCGCCGGCCCGACATCGCCGCTGCGGAGCGGCGCGTGGCTGCAGCCAACGAACAGATCGGCGTCGCGCGCGCTGCCTATTTCCCGAACATCGGGCTGAATGCATCCTATGGTTCGTCAGGCAGCCGCGTGCCCGACCTGTTCAATGCGGGCACGACGATCTGGTCGCTTGGCCTGTCTGCGGCCGAGACGCTTTTCAACGCGGGCGCCACCAGCGCAAAGGTCGCCGGCGCGCAAGCGGCGCAGGAAGAGGCAGCAGCGCGATATCGCCAGACAGTGCTGGCTGCATTTCAGGATGTCGAGAACCAGCTGGCGGCGGCGCAGGTGCTGGCGCGCCAGCAGGATTTGCGACGCCAGGCATCGCAGGCCGCGGATGAAGCCGAGCGCCTGATGCTGAATCGCTATCGCGCGGGGCAGGTGTCGTTTTCGGAAGTGGTCAGCGCACAGGCGACTGCCTTGAGTGCGCGGCGTGCACTGGTGCAGGCGCAGGCGGATCGCCAGACCGCGGCGATCGCATTGATCCAGGCGCTCGGCGGCGGCTGGCACGCCGAACCGTAGTGCGACTGCGTTACAAACTATCGCGATACAGTTCCCTTCCTCTTGCACTGAGAATTGCCTGCATCTTCATGAATAGAAGGGGGCGTTAGCAGAATTCGTTGGGGACAGAGAGC
>JAKACN010000164.1 GCA_021821365.1 Pseudomonadota bacterium
GCTGCGCTGATCCAGCCAAGGGCAGGGTGATACCTGCCCTTTGTCTTTTTGAAGCAAAAACTCGCGATTCGAGCCCTGTTTCGCGGCGTACTCCCGGACCGCACGGGAATCCCGATACGTTTACAATATCGGACTTGTTGAACCGTCACCCACGCAGATTATCTATGGCCGTCAATCTCCCACTTCCCGTTGCCGCCAACCTGAAGCCCGTCGCCGGAATCGAACTCGGCTACGCCGAGGCGGGCGTACGCAAAGCCGATCGCAAGGACTTGCTGGTCATGAAGCTCGCCCCGACTGCCAGCGTTGCCGGCGTATTTACCAAGAACCGTTTCTGCGCTGCGCCGGTGCAAGTCTGCAAGGCGCACCTGGAAGGCTTGCGCATGGCGGGCGGGTCGATCCGCGCGCTGGTGGTCAACACCGGCAACGCCAATGCAGGCACCGGCGACACCGGACTGGCCAACGCCAACGCCACCTGCGCGGCATTGGCCGACCTGCTCGGATGCGAGCCGTCGCAGATCCTGCCATTTTCGACTGGCGTCATCCTGGAACAGCTCCCGGTGGATCGCATCAAGGCAGGGCTGCCGCAGGCGATCGCGAACCTGAAGACCGATAACTGGTACAACGCCGCCCAGGCCATCATGACGACCGACACTCAGCCGAAGGCGGCGTCGCGCACTGTCACGATCGCCGGCAAGGCTGTCACGCTGACCGGCATCAGCAAGGGCGCCGGCATGATCAAGCCGAACATGGCGACGATGCTCGGCTTCCTGGCGATGGACGCCAGGGTGGCGCAACCGGTGCTGGAGCATATGGTGAAGGAAGTCGCTGACAAGTCCTTCAACTGCATCACCATCGACGGTGACACCTCGACCAACGATTCCTTCATGCTGATTGCCACTGGAGCAGCAGCGCTGGAGGTTAATGAGATCGGTTCCCCTGAATATACCGAGCTCTCCGCGGCGGTCACCTCGCTGTCCCAGGAGCTGGCGCAAATGATCGTGCGCGACGGCGAGGGCGCGACCAAGTTCATCACTGTTACGGTCGAAGAAGGCATGAGCGTCGAGGAGTGTCGCAAGATTGCCTATTCCATCGGCCATTCGCCGCTGGTCAAGACCGCGTTCTATGCATCCGATCCCAACCTCGGCCGCATCCTCGCCGCGATCGGCTATGCCGGTGTGGACGATCTGGATGTGGGCAAGCTGGACCTCTATCTCGATGATGTCTGGGTAGCGAGAAGCGGCGGCCGCAATCCGGACTACAAGGAAGAGGACGGCCAGCGCGTCATGAAGCAGAGCGAAATCACCGTCCGCGTGAAGCTCGGGCGTGGCACCGCGGCGGCAACGATCTGGACCTGCGACCTGTCGCACGAATACGTGAGCATCAACGCCGATTACCGCTCCTGACATGGCACAACTCGAACAGTTCCTTGACCGCGCCGAGGCGCTGCTGGCGCGTCTCGAATCGATCCTGCCGCAAGCTCGTCCCGTACCGGACTGGAATGCCGGCACCGCATTCCGCTGGCGCAAGCCGGGCGGGAAGGGCGTCCACGGCTACTTGCAGCCGGTTGCGCACATAGCCCGCATCACGCTCGCCGATTTGCACAACATCGACGCGCAGAAGCAGCAGATCGACCAGAACACGCGCCAGTTCGTGAATGGCAGGCCCGCCAACAACGTGCTGCTGACCGGCGCACGCGGTACCGGCAAATCATCGCTGATCAAGGCTTGCCTGAATCAATATGCGTCGCAGGGTTTGCGTCTGATCGAAGTCGACAAGGACGATCTGGGCGACCTGCCGGATATCGTGGACATGATTGCAGGCCGGCCCGAGCGCTTCGTCATTTTCTGCGACGACCTCTCGTTCGAAGAAGGCGAGAGCGGCTACAAAGCGCTCAAGGTTGCTCTGGACGGCAGCATCGCCGCACAGTCGGACAACGTGCTGATCTACGCCACATCCAACCGGCGCCATCTGATGCCCGAGCGCATGTCGGACAACGCAACCTACGTGCATACCGAAGACGGCGACCTGCATCCGGGGGAAACCGTCGAAGAGAAGATTTCCCTGTCGGAGCGCTTCGGTCTCTGGGTTTCGTTCTATCCGTTCAAGCAGGACGACTATCTCGATATCGTTGCGCACTGGCTGCGCCATTTCGGATGCGACACCGCGCAGATCGAGGAGTCTCGCGCCGATGCATTGCGTTGGGCGCTGCAGCGCGGATCGCGTTCGGGCCGGGTGGCATGGCAGTTCGCGCGTGATTATGCCGGTAAGGCGAAACAATAGTTCCTGCATGTCCCAATCCACAGCATCGCCCATCGACGTGGCCGTCGGCATCCTGATGAAGCCGAACGGCGACGTCCTGCTCGGGCAGCGCCCCGAGGGCAAGCCTTACGCAGGTTATTGGGAATTCCCCGGCGGCAAAGTCGAGCCGGGCGAGTCGATCCTTGATGCGCTCAAGCGCGAATTCGTCGAGGAACTCGGTGTGCAAGTGCTCTCCGCCGAACCCTGGTGCGGCGTCGAATACGTTTACCCGCATGCCCATGTCCGCCTGCATTTCTACATCTCCCGTGATTGGCGGGGCGAGCCGCAGGGCCTGGAGGGGCAGGCGTTCGCCTGGCAAGGTAGCTTCGACGTCGAGCCGCTGCTGCCGGCAACCATTCCGCTGCTGGAGTGGTTGAATCAATTGCGTTATTGCAAATAAAGCCGGTCTTTTCATTCCGCAAGCACATTGCCGCAACCGCAGGCCAGCCGGCGATATAACCGCCACCGCGCAGTCAAAAGTCTGTATTCAAATAAATACACTGTATAAAAAAATCTACACGGCCGATTTTGCTGTGTCACTACTGGATTTTCACTGATGTGACACATCGAAATCAGTCCTTGTGTATTTTTTGGTGTACAGACGCGCTTCCTGACCGCACGACATCGCTCCACGCAAGTCCTTGATTTTGCGAGCATCGCCACGGTGGCACGACCATTGCTAAATGTCATCTGACCCCGCCGGGAAAGTGCGGTGCCGCTACGTCGGCAGTCGTGTGTATCCCCGTCGGCATATCAGAGTGCGCTGCCATGCGCGAAAAACAGGAGAGTTCAGATGTTAGTCGGCGTCCCAAAAGAGATTAAAAACCATGAATATCGTGTCGGCCTGACACCGGCCAGCGTGCGCGAGCTGACGTCGCGCGGCCACCAGGTGATCGTGCAGAAAAATGCCGGCACGGCGATTGGCCTGTCCGACGAACAGTATGTCGCGGCCGGTGCTTCGCTTGTCGATACCGCCAAGGAAATCTTTGACCGCGCCCAGATGATCGTCAAGGTCAAGGAGCCGCAGCCGCAGGAATGCGCCATGCTGCGCGAAGGACAGATCCTCTACACCTACCTGCATCTCGCTCCGGATCCGAAGCAGACCGAAGCGCTGGTCAAGTCCGGCGCGACTTGCATTGCCTATGAAACGATCACCGGCCCGGGCGGCGGGTTGCCGCTGTTGGCGCCGATGAGTGAAGTTGCCGGCCGCATGGCGATCCAGGCTGGCGCGGCACATCTCGAAAAATCCAAGGGTGGTCTGGGGCTGCTGCTCGGCGGCGTGCCGGGCGTGGAGGCGGGTCACATTGTGATTATCGGCGCCGGTGTGGTCGGCACCAATGCACTGCAAATGGCGGTCGGCGTCGGCGCACGCGTCACCGTACTGGACAAGAATGTCGATCGCCTGCGCCAGCTGGACCTCGTGTTCGGCAACCGCATTTCGACGCTCTATTCGAATGCCCATGCCATCGAAGAATCCGTGCTGTCGGCGGATCTCGTCGTCGGCGGTGTGCTGGTTCCCGGTGCTGCGGCGCCGAAGCTGGTCAGCAGTGACATGATCTCGCGCATGAAGCAGGGTGCAGTGGTAGTCGACGTTGCAATCGACCAGGGCGGTTGTTTCGAAACTTCGCATGCCACCACGCACGCCGAACCGACCTACGTCGTCGACGGCGTCATCCATTACTGCGTGGCGAACATGCCTGGCGCCGTCGCGCGCACGTCCACGTTCGCCCTGAACAACGCCACGATCGGGCATGCCGTTGCGCTGGCCGACAAGGGCTGGAAGCAGGCGTTGAAGGATAATCCGCACCTGAAGAACGGCCTGAACGTTTGCCAGGGCAAGGTGAGCTACGAAGCCGTGGCACATGACCTGGGCTACGAATACGTTCCCGCGGATTTCTTTGTTCAATAAGTAAATCTGGGCGGCTGGCCGGAGGGTCGGTCGGCCGCCGCCGCACACATCTGCGTTGATGCGACGCCCATAATCAAGACAGGCCGACCGCCATCCGGTACATGCATTCACCGTACGGCGGATCAGGCCGCGAGGTTGCCGCAATGCACGGCGACGAGTTTGGAGGCACTGGACATGTTTCGCTTTACCGAGGCCGATCGGCCGTCTTCCGCTGTGTGCGGAGCCGCCGCATGAACCCGAGCGTCATGGATCCGCCCGCCATGAATGAATTCATCCTCGGCGACCAGCAACTGCACGCGCGCTTTTCCATGGCGATCGAAATACTGGCGCGCAGCGTGATTGTCAATCCGCGGCCGTTAACGACGGCTTTCCTTTCGCAGGCTCTCGGACAATCGTCGCGTACGGTGCACGTCCTTTTGTCCAGCTTGCATCAATCAGGCCTGCTGCGCCAGGACGAGAGCGACAAGAATGCGTGGTACTGCTCTTCAATGCCGGGAGCGATTACGCTCGCCGATATCTTTCGCTGCGTCTCCAGCCCTGCGTCGGAATCCGCCTCCTTGCAAAGGAAAAGAACGGTGCCGGAAGCGGACGCGCCGCGCAACCCGGCACAGCAAAACGTCGACCTGCTGCTGATGCAGGCGACGATGGAAATCAACCAGATGGTATTGCAGCACCTTCAGGCCTTCGATCTCGGCAGATTGAAGGCAATTACGTCGTCAGGTTTTCGGCATGGCCCCGATTCCAGCGCGCGCTCCTACATACCGGAGCCAGTGCAAGAAGCCATTTGAACCCCGTCCGGACGGGCTGCCGCAGATTTCGGCCTGGCGGCAAGAACGCACTTGTACCGTTCGCGGCGCGCAGGTAAAGTGGGCATGATTTCCAGGCCTGCTCAACAGGCTCACGATGGCATGCCCTGCCCTGACGAGGACTGCCTGGAAGGTTGCATACCCCGATTCCGAAGAAATCCTGACACCATGCGGATAGACGTCCAGTTCGCCGACCGCGTCGGCATCGCACATGAAATTCTTGCAGTGCTGGCGCGCCGAAACATGAATGTGGTGACAGTCGAGGTGGTGACGCTCGAGCCCGGCTCGTCGGATGTCTTCATCGACATCCCCGAACTTACTGAACAGTTGCTGCCATCACTGCGCAGCGATTTCATGCATGTGCCCGGCGTGCGCGGCGTCAAGGTGGTAGATGTGCTGCCCGGAGCGCGCCGCCGCCTGCATCTTGATACCTTGATGGCCGCTATGGCCGATCCGGTGATGGCCGTCGATGCCGAGGGGCGGGTCGTTGCAGCCAACGCTGCCGCGGCGATGGTGGCGGACATGACCGAAAGCGAGCTGCAGGGCAAGACATTGCGGGATCTTTTTGGCGAGGCCGGTCTGCAGGACGAATTGCTGGAAGGGGGATTTCGCGCGCCTGCCCGCGAAGTACGGCTGCAAGGACAACCCTTCCTGCTGGAAGTGACTCCCGTGTCCGAGCCGATCGATTCCGCGCTGGGCCAGACCGTCGGCGGCGTGATTACCTTGCACGCACCTCGACGTTTGGGCGGACGCATCCACGCCCTCCAGCATGCCAGCGGCGGATTCGATTCCATCATTGGCGAGGCCGAGGCGATCCGCGCGCTGAAGGCGCGTGCCGCGCGCGTGGCAATGGTCGACGCGCCCCTGCTGATCGTCGGCGAAACCGGCACCGGCAAGGAACTCGTTGCGCAGGCATGCCACGCCACGAGCCCGCGCGGCAGCGCGCCGTTCCTTGCACTGAATTGCGCGGCGCTGCCGGAAAACCTGGCAGAGAGCGAATTGTTCGGCTATGTGTCGGGCGCTTTCACCGGGGCGCAGCGCGGCGGCAAGCCGGGCCTGATCGAAATGGCGGAAGGGGGCACGGTTTTCCTGGACGAGATAGGGGAAATGTCGCTTTACTTGCAGGCCAAGCTTTTGCGCTTCCTGAACGACGGCAAGTTCCGCCGCATCGGCAGCGATCGTGAAATCAAGGTGAATGTGCGCATCATCAGCGCCACGCATCGCAACCTGCGCAAAATGGTGGCCGACGGAAGCTTTCGCGAGGATCTGTTCTATCGCCTGAATGTGCTGCAGCTTGAGGTGCCTTCGCTGCGCGAGCGCCCGGACGATATCCTGCTGCTGGCGCGCCACTTCATCGAACGTGCCTGCGCCCAGGCGCAAAAGCCGATTTGCCGCCTCAACGCGCAGGCCTGCGCGGCGCTGGTTGCCAACAGCTGGCCGGGCAATGTTCGCCAGCTGCAGAACGTGGTATTCCGGGCCATCACGATGACCGACCAGCAGATCCTTAATGCCTCGGATCTCGACCTGGCGGAAGACAGCATATCGACGGAAGAGTCAGCGCAATTTCAAGAAGCGGAAGATTGGGAAAAGACAGTGGCGCGGTTTGAGCGGGCGGTGCTGGAACGGCTCTATCCACAGTATCCATCCAGCCGCAAGCTGGCATCGCGGCTCAAGACCTCGCACTCCATGATCGCAAACAAACTGCGCAAGTACGGGATACCGGGTTCGAGCCGGTAACGGCTGCACCAATCAATGCCAGAAGCCCGCGCGGTGGAAGGGCTCCTACGGGAGATTGTCGTCGTCCAGGTCTTTGGGCGGCGTTGCGGCGGGAATCGCGTATTTTTCTTCAGCCCATGCGCCCAGATCGATCTGCTTGCAGCGTTCGGAGCAAAACGGCCGGTACTTGTTCTTTTCGGTCCATTCGACCTTCTTGCCACAAGTCGGGCAATCCACGACGGTCGCCATAACACACCTCAGAAATTACACAGGGTCAGCTCAAACGGAATGTCATTCTCGAAGGACTTCGGCTTCATGTCGCCGTCCTGCGAGGTAAAGCGTACCCACAGCATATACTTGTTGGCAGAAATTTCCGGGATTGCGCCCAGGGCCTCATCAATGCCAAGACGTAACATCTGATAGACCTTGCCTTGCAACATTTGCTGATAGCTGCCTGCCTGTGCGATGGTTCTTGCAGAGCGACCCGATTCGCGCAACAGGCGCAGCACCACGCCGATGGCGTCGAACAGGGGAACGAGAGGCGCAAACCAGTTGGAGATATCGTTGAAGCGCTGCTGCGGCGAACGGTGCTGCCAGGCGTAATAGGACGGGAGGTCGAATTCGCACGCGCCGCCGGGGATGATGGTCCTGCCACGAATGCTCATGAGCCATTCGTTGTCGCGGATATTCTGGCCGGTCTTGCCCTGCGCGGCCATCAGCGCCGCGCTGCTGCGATCCACATCCGCAAGCACTTCGTCGAGACGTTCCGGCAGCACATTCGGATTGGACTTGAAACCGATCAGCGTCTGCTTCTGCCGCTCGAGTTCCTGCAGCAGATCAGATTTGAGATCCGCCCGACCGGCGACTTCCAGCATTTCGAAAATCGTCGACAGTGCGATGTGATGCTGCTGCGGATGTTCCTGGTGGAGGAAAAAGATGAATTTTTCGTAAAGATCTTCCAGCCGCAGCAACGTGCGAATACGCTCATTGAAAGGGTATTCGTAAATGATCAAAATAGCGTCCCTTTAGCTGTAAAGCTCGTGCTGGAAATAATTACGTGATTCTGAACGAAGCCATGAAAAATTACAAATATTGTCGATCAAGTCAGCGTTGATTTTCCATGCGTCGTCAGTCATTCGTTTGCATGTCAATCGTGTGCCGCTGCGAGCGATGCATACAACGCATGAAGCCTGTCGACCTGCGGCACCAGCGCCAGCGCATCGCCATCGTTGTCGATCACATCATCCGCCGCAGCAAGTCTTTCCAGTCGCGACGCCTGTGCTGCCATGATGGCGCGTACCTGCGATTCCGATAATCCGCTGCGGCTCATCACCCGGCGGATTTGCGTTTGCTCGGAGCAATCCACGACCAGCACGCGTGACACCCGTTGCTTCCATGAGCCGGATTCGACCAGCAAGGGAACAACGAATACCAGATACGTTCCTTTTGCCTCTGCGGCGGCGCGCTCGGTCTCGCTGCGTATCAGAGGATGCAGGACGGCTTCCAGTCGGGCTTTTGCAGTTGGTTCCGTGAACACATACTCGCGCATCCTGACACGATCCATCGCGCCATCGGCCGCCAGGAACGCATCGCCGAACTGCGCGCGAATGGCGGGAATCGCGGCACCTCCGGGCGCGGTCAATTGGTGCGCAATGAGATCCGTATCGACCAATGCCGCGCCGCGTGCCTGCAGCATGTCCGCCACGGTTGTCTTGCCGCTGCCGATGCCGCCGGTGAGGCCGATCGAAAACCTGCGCGAGGCCGCTGCATCGGACATATTAGATCGGAAATCCCAGATAGGATTCCACCATCTGTTTGCCATATAGCAAAGCGATCAGGCCGGCGGCAGCCAGGTATGGTCCGAAGGGAATTGGATTGTTGCGTCCGTGCCTGGCAAAGACAATCAGGGCGATACCGACGATCGCGCCGACGACGGAAGAGAGCAGGATGATCACCGGCAGCATCTTCCAGCCAAGCCAGGCTCCCAGGGCTGCAAGCAGCTTGAAGTCGCCGTAGCCCATACCTTCCTTGCCCGTGGTCAGCTTGAACAGCCAGTACACGCTCCACAGGCTGGTGTAGCCTGCTGCGGCACCGATCACGGCGTCACGGAGCGGCACGAAGGTGCCGTTCAGGTTGAGCAGCAGCCCGCACCACAACAACAGCAGGGTCAGGTCGTCTGGAAGCAATTGCGTATCGGCGTCGATGAACGTCATCGCGATCAGCAGGTAGGTGAAGAGCAGTGTTGCCAAACCGGCCGCTCCGCTTCCAAAGCGCCAGACCAGCAGACCGGACAGAATGCCGGTCAGGAGTTCGACGATCGGGTAACGCGGCGAGATCGGCGTCTTGCATTCGATGCATTTGCCACGCAGGAACAGGTAGCTCAGCACGGGAATGTTTTCGAACGCGCCGATGCGATGGCCACAATGCGGGCAGGCCGAGCGCGGAACCATGAGGTTGTAACGGTCGGTGTGCGGCAATGGTTCGCCGCGTTCATGGGCCACATAATTGTCCGATTCCCGCTGCATCATCTTCGGAACGCGGTGGATGACCACGTTCAGGAAACTGCCGATCAGCAGGCCGAGGATGGTGGCGAAAACAGTCGGAATAGTGCTTGCCGGTGGCGCGGATACGATCAGATCAAACATCAGACAACGGACCCCAGTTTGAAGATCGGGAGGTACATGGCAATAACCATGCCGCCGATCAGGACACCCAGCACCGCCATGATCAGCGGTTCCATCAGACTGGAGAGCGACTCGACCGCATCGTCGACTTCCGCCTCATAGAAATCGGCAACCTTGCCCAGCATCTGATCGAGGGCGCCGGACTCTTCGCCGATGGCGACCATTTGGGTCACCATGCTGGGAAAGACATTGGCGGTTTGCATGGCGACGGTCAGGCTCGTGCCGGTGCTGACGTCCGTCTGGATTTTCTTTGTCGCGTCGGCATAGACCGAGTTGCCGGAAGCGCCACCCACGGAGTCAAGCGATTCGACGAGCGGAACGCCCGCCGCAAACATAGTTGCAAGTGTGCGCGTCCAGCGAGCGATCGTTGCCTTGCGGATCACATCTCCAAAGATCGGCGCTTGCAGCAACGTCTTGTCCATGAAACGCTGTACCTTGATGGAGCGACGCCAGGATTGAAAGAGCAGATACAGACCGGCGAACAGCCCGCCGAAAATGATGTACCAGTTGGCGACGAAGAAATCGGAGATCGCCATCACCATGATGGTCGGGGCAGGAAGGTCCGCACCAAAAGTCTTGAACACTTCCTTGAACGCAGGAATGACCCAGATCATGATCACCGCCGTAACGACGAATGCGACAACCAGGATCGAAATCGGGTAGAACAGCGCCGACTTGATCTTGCCCTTGATGGCTTGCGTCTTTTCCTTGTAGATCGCCAGGCGGGTCAGCAGGTCTTCCAGGATACCGGCCTGCTCACCGGCAGCCACCAGGTTGCAGAACAGGTTGTCGAAATACAAGGGGAACTTGCGGAATGCCTGGTTCAGGCTGCTGCCGGTTTCGATGTCTGTCCGGATATCCTGGATGAGCTTGGCGACCGCCGGATTGGAGTGCCCCTTGGCGACAATGTCAAAGGACTGCAGGAGCGGAACACCCGCCTTCATCATCGTGGCCAGCTGGCGCGTGAAGAGGGTGATGTCCTTATCGGTGATCTTCTTGCCGGTGGAAAAGGACTTCTTCTTCACCTTGGTGACGAGAATCCCTTGCCGGCGCAAGGTGACGTTGACGATCGTTTCGCTGCCCGCGCGAAGTTCGCCCTTGACGATCTTTCCCCCTTTGTCCTTGCCTTCCCAGGCAAACACCATTTCCTTGACCGCACCTGAAGTTTTGCCGGCGGCAGTTGCCATATATCGTCCCCTAATTATTCATTGGTGCAGCCAAGCACTTCTTCCAGGCTCGTCAGACCCTGTCTGACCTTGAGAAGGCCGGATTCGCGCAAGGTCCGGACACCGTCTCGCCTTGCCTGGTCTTCGATTTCGAGCGCGGTGCCGTGTGCCAGGATGATGCGCTCGATCTCTTCCGAAATCGGCATGATCTGGTAGATGCCCACGCGCCCTTTGTAGCCGCTGCCGCTGCAACGTTCGCAGCCGACGGCCTTGTATGGCATCCATGTTCCGTCCAGGTCTTCTTCCTTGAAGCCGGCTTCGATCAGCGTTTCGTCAGGTATGGCGACCGGCTGCTTGCAGGTGCACAGGCGGCGCGCCAGGCGTTGCGCGGTAATCATGATGACGGATGAAGCGATATTGAACGGCGCGACACCCATGTTCATCAGTCGCGTCAGCGTCGACGGCGCGTCGTTCGTGTGCAACGTGGAGAACACCATGTGGCCGGTCTGCGCGGCCTTGATGGCGATGTCGGCCGTTTCCAGGTCGCGGATTTCGCCGACCATGATGATGTCCGGGTCCTGCCGCAGGAAAGCCTTGAGCGCGGCGGCAAATGTCAGGCCGGCGCGATCGTTGACATTGACCTGGTTCACGCCGGGCAGATTGATTTCGGCTGGGTCTTCCGCCGTCGAGATATTGATGCCCGGCTTGTTCAGGATGTTGAGGCAGGTATAGAGCGAAACCGTCTTGCCTGAACCCGTCGGACCCGTCACCAGTACCATCCCGTATGGCCGCTCGATGGCCTTGAGCAGCAAGTCCTTCTGGTCGGCATCGTAGCCAAGTGCATCGATGCCCATTTGCGCCTGGCTCGGATCCAGGATACGCATCACGATTTTTTCACCGAACAGGGTCGGTAAAGTGCTGACGCGGAAATCGATGGC